>NZ_JBFAMR010000028.1:0-104960 GCF_040656595.1 Actinoplanes sp. NPDC049802 | reverse complement strand
GGCCGTGCCGCCGAGATCGTAGGCGCCTCGCAGGATTTCCTGCGCCGCTTGGACGAGGCGAAACTGATCATCCCGTTCCGGTCCGCCGGCGGCCACCGCCGCTACTCCCGCTACCAGCTGCGGCTGGCCGCACGAGCCCGGGAGATGGTCGACCACGGCACCGCCCTCGAGGCCGCCTGCCGGATCATCATCCTCGAGGACCAGCTCGAAGAAGCCCTCCGGCACAACCAGAACCACCAGTGCCGCCAGCAAGCCAGCGCCGCCTGATCCCGCCGACACCTGACGGTCCCTTCTCCACCAGGAGAGGGACCGTTTGCCGTACCGCGCAGCGGCCGAGGAGCGTGTGGCTCGCCTCCCGACACAGATAAAGCGGCGCCCCGGCATACACGTGCAACGGTTCAACCGTTGCGGTTTGATTTCCCTAGTCGTTCGAGTGCCTGATGGGTTTATCCGACACCCGAGCGCTGCCCAGTGTTGCAGGGTCCGCGGGCTGAGGATGGCGACGTCGAGCAGGCCGTCGTCGGGCTGGGCGTCGTTGAGCAGCCGCATGCCCCCTTGGAGCCGGCCGACGTTGCCGACGATGACGGTGCGGGGCCGGCGGGTGAAGGCCGGCTTGTCGTCCAGGGTGATGCGCAGGTGCATGGGCCGGTCACGGAGATGCTTGGTGGCGCCGGCGGCGTAGGCGAGCCAGCCGATGTGCTTCTTGGCGGTGTCGTTGGTGGCGTCGAGCATGTGGGCGTCGAAGCCCATGCCGGCCATCACGGCGAAGCTCTGCTCGCCGACGACGCCGACGTCGATGCGGCGGCGTCCGCCCTGCAGGACGACCTCGAGGCCGGTGGCCAGGTCGGCGGAGAGCCCAAGGTTCGCGGCCAGCAGATTGCCGGTGCCCGCGGGCAGCACGGCCAGGGCGACGTCGGAGCCGGCCAGAGCGGTCACGCAGGCCATGACGGTGCCGTCGCCGCCGCAGGCGAAGACGAGCTCAGCGCCGTCACGCACGGCCTGGGTGGCCTGGCCGGCACCGGGGTCGTCGACGGTGGTCTCAAGCCACATCGGCACCGGCCAGCCCCGGGCGGTCAGCGCGTCGGTGACGGTGTGGCGCAGTTCGTCGAGGTCGGGCACCTTCACCGGGTTCACGACGACGGCGGATCGGAGGGGGCCGGAAACTGTCATGACATCCACGGGAAAGCCCTTCGCAGTCGGGGAAAACGCGACCGCCGCCGGCCCGCGTGGGGTCGGCGGCGGTCGTCAGTGCTGTCAGGCGTCGGCGTGCTCGCGGCTGCCGGACTTGGCCAGGCCCCGGCTGACCAGGTAACCGATGGTCAGCAGCACGACGTAGAACCAGGCGCGGTCGGCGCGGAAGTAGTCGCCGCCGGCACCGTTGTCGCCGTTGCCGTTGCCGTCGACCACCAGGGAGGCGATCAGGACGGCCACCGTGATGACCACGTACGCGATGAACTCGGTGGTTTTGAACGCGGCCTTGGTCTCGGTCGAACGGCGGCGCAACGCGCCGTTCGAGGAGGTGTCGGTGCGGTTGGTGGTGGTGCTGGACATGTATTTCTCCTGGAGCTGTGTTATGCGTGGACCGCCGTACCGCTTTGGCGGCAGGGGTTGATGCAGGAAGCTCCGGATGGCAACCAGCATTCGTTGCCTTCGATGAAGGGATGCCCGGTGCGGGTCTTTCCAAACAGGATGTAGGTCACTCCGGTCGGTCGCCCGTGCCACCTGTGGTCGGGGAGGCGGTCGGCTGGTCGCCGCCGGGGCGGACCGGGCCGGTGGTGGCGTGGATGCTGTCGCGGGCCGCCTGGGCGACCGCCGCGGCCGTGATGCCGAACTCCTGGTAGAGCCGCTCGTAGTCGGCGGAGGCGCCGAAGTGTTCGAGGCTGACGATGCGCCCGGCGTCGCCGACGATGTCGCGCCAGCCCTGGCCGATGCCGGCCTCGACGCTGACGCGGGCGCGCCGGCCGGGCGGGAGCACCTCGTCGCGGTAGGACAGGGGCTGCTGGGCGAACCATTCCCGGCACGGCATCGACACCACACGGGCGGCGATGCCGTCGCCGGCGAGCAGGTCGCGGGCGTCCAGGGCGATCTGCACCTCCGAGCCGGTGGCGATCAGCAGCACGTCGGCGTCGTCGCCGGTACCGGCCAGGACGTAGCCGCCGCGGGCCGCGCCGTCCGCACCGGCGTATCCGCCGGGGCCGCGGTCGAGTACGGGCAGGTTCTGCCGGGTGAGGATCATGCCGGCGGGCCGGTCGGTGTGCTCCAGGACGGTGCGCCAGCAGACGGCGGTCTCGTTGGCGTCGCCGGGCCGGACGACGTCGAGGCCGGGGATGGCCCGCAGCGCGGCGAGGTGCTCGACGGGCTGGTGGGTGGGGCCGTCCTCGCCGAGGCCGATGGAGTCGTGGGTCCACACGTAGGTGGCGGGCAACTGCATGAGCGCGGCCAGCCGCACCGCCGGGCGCATGTAGTCGCTGAACACCAGGAACGTGCCACCGTACGGGCGGGTCAGGCTCTGCAGGGCGATGCCGTTGAGGATCGAGCCCATGGCGTGCTCGCGGATGCCGAAGTGCAGCGTCCGGCCGTACGGGCCGCCGGTCCAGTTGCGGGTCTGCCGCTGCGCCGGGATGAACGACGGTTCGCCGGTCATGGTGGTGTTGTTGCTCTCGGCCAGGTCCGCGGAGCCGCCCCACAGCTCCGGCAGCACCGGGGCCAGCGCGGACAGGATCTCCCCGGACGCCTTGCGGGTGGCCATGCCCTTGGCGTCGGGCGCGAAGGTCGGCAGGGCCGATTCCCAGCCGTCGGGCAGCTGACGCTTGAGCAGCCGGTCCAGCAGCGCGGCCCGGTCCGGGTGGGCGGTCCGCCAGGCCTCGAAACCGGGCAACCATTCCTGGTGTACGCGGGCCCCGCGCGCGACGACCGTACGGGCCTGGGTCAGCACCTCGTCCTCGACGGTGAACGACGCGTCCGGGTCGAAGCCGAGCAGCCGCTTGGTCGCCGTGATCTCGTCGGCGCCCAGGGCGGACCCATGCGCCTTGCCGCTGTTCTGCAGGGTCGGGGCGGGCCAGCCGATGACGGTGCGCAGCTTGATCAGTGACGGCCGGCCGGTGTCGGCCTTGGCGGCCTCGATCGCGGCGTGCAGGGCGTCGAGGTCCTCGATGTACTCACCGGTGCGGGTCCAGTCGACGGTCTGCACGTGCCAGCCGTAGGCGGCGTAGCGGGCGGTGACGTCCTCGCTGAACGAGATGTCGGTGTCGTCCTCGATGGAGATGTGGTTCGCGTCGTAGAACACGACCAGGTTGCCGAGTTGCTGATGACCGGCCAGGGAACTGGCCTCGGCGGTGACGCCTTCCATGAGGTCGCCGTCGGAGGCGATCACGTACACGTGGTGGTCGAACGGGCTCTCACCCGGCGCGGTGTCCGGGTCGAGCAGGCCACGCTCGCGGCGCGCGGCCATGGCCATGCCGACCGCGCTGGCCAGGCCCTGCCCGAGCGGCCCGGTGGTGATCTCCACGCCGCGGGTGTGCCGGTACTCGGGATGCCCCGGCGTGGCCGAACCCCAGGTCCGCAGCGCGCGCAGATCGTCGAGTTCCAGGCCGTAGCCGCTGAGGAAGAGCTGGGTGTAGAGGGTGAGGCTGGTGTGCCCGGCCGACAGCACGAAACGGTCGCGGCCCAGCCACTGGTCGTCGTTCGGGTCGTGCCGCATGACGTCGTGGAACAGCAGATACGCCAACGGGGCCAGGCTCATCGCCGTACCCGGGTGGCCGTTGCCGACCTTCTGCACCGCGTCGGCGGCCAGCAGACGGGCGGTGTCCACGGCCCGGACATCGAGCTCGTCCCAGCCCACGGCGCCGGCGACCGGGGCGGTGACCTGTCGGTCGAGATGATGAATCTGGGTCATATCGATGTCCTCACTGCGGGGGTGAAAGGGGCGTGCCGGTCAGGACTGAACGAGCTCGGCCCGTTTACCGGCGATGCCCTCGAAGAGCTTGTCGAACGAGGCGACGAACGCGTCGACGCCTTCGCGTTCCAGCACCGCGGTGATGTCGTCGTAGTCGATGCCGGCCTCGGCGAAACGCTCGAACACCCGCCGTGCCTCGTCGACGTCGCGGGTCAGCGTGTCATCGCCCTTGCCGTGGTCCAGGAACGCCTCGACCGTGGCACGGGGCATGGTGGTGACGGTGTTCGGGCCGATGAGTTCCTCGACATAGGTGACATCCCGCCGATCCAGGCTTTTCATCGAGGTCGACGCCCACAGGCACCGCTGCGAGGACGCGCCGGCGGTCTGCAGTTCGTCCCACTCGTCGCCGGTGAAGATCTTTCGGTACGCCTGGTAGGCGAGCTTGGCGTTGGCGACGGCGAGGGTGCCTTTCAGCTCGGCCGGGCCGCCCTGAGCCTTGAGGCGCCGGTCGGCTTCGGTGTCGACGCGCGAGACGAAGAACGAGGCCACCGAGGCCACCGTGTGCAGGTCGCCGCCGGAGTCGCGCAGTCGGCGCAGCCCGCGCACGTAGGCCTCCGCTGCTGCCTGGTGCCTTTGCAACGAGAACAGCAGCGTCACGTTGACAGCGATCCCGCGGGCGATGGTCTCCTCGACCGCCGCCAGACCTTCCTGCGTGCCGGGGATCTTGATGAACAGGTTGGGCCGGTCGATCAGCCGGTGCAGAGCGACGGCCTCCTGGACGGTGGCTTCGGCATCGTGGGCCAGATGCGGGTCGACTTCCAGCGACACCCATCCGTCGCGGGAGGAGTCACCGCGGTCGTACACCGGCCGCAGCAGGTCACACGCGGCGCGCACGTCGTGCTGCGCCAGGGCGAGGAACACCTGCTTCGGGTCGTCCTGGGTGCGCAGAACCTCACGTAGTTGCTCGTCGTAGGCGTCGCCGTCGGCGATCGCCGTCTGGAAGATGGTGGGATTGGAGGTCACCCCGGCCATCCCTTCGGCGATCAGTCCGGCAAGGTCACCGTCACGAACGAAGGCCCGAGACAGATAATCGATCCCATGAGCGCATCAATCATCCAACAGCCAGCCCTCGGCGGTGGGCAGGTACGTGATGTCGCCAGCGAGGCGCACCCCGGGTGCGGGGGCGGTGAAGCGCGGCGGATCAGGTCCGGTGCCGGTGCCGCCTTCGCGTCGGGCTTGGTCAGCGACCGCCGCCGGCGTCGGGTGATCCCGGCCAGGCCACGCTCGCGCATCACCCGCTCGACGCGCTTGCGGTTGACCCGCAGCCCCCGGCGGCGCAGCTCGGCGGTGATCCGCGGGGATCCGTAGCCGCGGTGCTCGGCCTGGATCTGCCGGATCAGGGCGGCGAGCTGCTCGTCGTCGTCTTGACGGGCCTGCCGGACGGGCTGGGCGGCCAGCCACTCGTAGTAGCCCTGCCTGCGCTTGACCGCCAGGACACGGCACAGCCGCGTCACGCCGTACACCTCGGCGTGCTCGGAGATGAACCGGTAGCGGCCGGTCAAATGCTTATATCCGTCGCAAAATAGGCGGCCGCTTTCCGGAGGATCTCCTTCTCCAGCTCGGCCACCTTTTTACGCAGCCGGCGCAGCTCGTCGCGTTCGACGCCGCTCAGGTCGCCGCCGTCGGCACCGCCGCGGCCGGCACGCTGTTCATCGGCGCGTTTCGCGGCGTTGACCCAGCCGCGCAGGGTCCCATGATTGACACCGAGTTCACGGCCGACATCGCGCAGCGTACGGCCCGAGGACCGCACGAACTCGACGGCGTCGCGCCGGAGATCCTCGTTGTACTTCGAAGGACGGGGCACCGGGACATCCTTCCCCCAGACTGCTGTCTGGTTTCCAGGTGTCCGGCTCCGAGGGGGAACTTCATTCCGCCGTCAGGCTCCAGAGGAGGACGGCTGTGCCGTCCCAGGACACCGTGTACCACGTGCCGTCTCCAGCTGGGCGGGGCGGCCCGTCGATCGGAAGGGGATAGCTCGCCTCCGCAAGGAGGCTCATGTCGCGTGTGTCGATGAGCCAGTGCCGGCTGTCGCCGAATTCCAGATCGGATTCGGTCGTTCCCGCGATGACGATGTCGTCGTCGACGAATGCGCCTTCGTAGTCCCACAGCCTCCGGTCGTCCTCGTCGGTGCTGTCCGGGTGGGGTGGAACCGAGGGCTCGACCTCGATCTCCCGCAGTTCCGCGCCGTCCTCGGCGTCGTACAGGATGATGAATTCCTGCCCGCTGGTGACGGTCATGAGGAACCGGCCGGAAGGGCTCACGTCCAGCAATTTGAGGTCGATGTCGAGTTGCTCGACGGTCAACTCCCGCCCGTCCCAGCGCCCGTGGAACACCGGGGAGTCCTCCTCGCCCTCGGCGACGCTCAGAGCCATCCGTGCCGGATCCGGGAACACTGTGTGCTGGGACCCGGAAGCGTAGGTCTGCGTCGGCGCGTGGCCCAGAATCCGCCCGGTCGCCGCTTCCAGCAGCACCCACAACTCCTGTCCCGACTCCGTGGCCGGGACATCGGCGAGCGGGCCACGGACATGCGCCCAGACCAGTGAGCCGTCGGCGCTGAACGCGGCGGAGCCGCGGTTGGCGCGAGTGTGCGCCCGGTCACCGGCGTATTCGGCGAATGATTCGTGGAACTCGGCGCACTGCTCGGCCCAGCAGCCGTGCCGCAATTCCCACACGGTCGCACCATCTGCCCCGACAAGCCGGACGGCGTGCACACCGGCAAACACCATCGCATTCTGATCGGGCGCCACAGAGACTTTGCCGATCCCGCGCGGCCACGGCGCCGGGAAACGGACCTCCGGCAGCGAATCGGCATTCGGCAACCGAATGTCGCGCGTCACCACCTCTGCGTCACCGCGATGGACGAGCAATCGGCGCCCAGGCCAGTGCAACACTTCCGGGTAATCCGCCAGGTCCCGATCGATTGGAGACTCGATGGTGGCTACAAGACTGGCCCGACCTGCCATCCGGCGCTCCTAGAACAAATGTATGGGCTCCGCCACAGTACACATTGAGCCTTTTTCATCGTGACGGTGCAGGCCACGGCGGGGTCAGGACGCCGGAGTCGATATAGGACGAGGCTCCCGGTAAGACAGCAGTCGACCAAGATCCGATGCCCCAACCGGGAGCCTCGCTGTGCTGTCTTACCCTGCCGCGATTTCGTTGTCCACCCGCAGCCTGAACCACCTCGCCGGCCTCATCCGTGCCCACCGCGCTCAGCGCCGGTCCCGATGGAGTCGTCTCGACCCCGGCCGGCAAGCCCTGCTCGCCCTTGCTCGCCTGCGCAACGGCGACACCCTGACCCGGTTGGCCTGCAGCTTCGAGATCGGCGTCACCACCGCGTGGCGGTACGTTCGCGAGGCCATCGACCTGCTGGCCGCCACCGCCGACGACCTCGAAACGGCGATGAACAGGATCCGGCTGCTCGCATACGTCATCCTCGACGGCACCCTCATCCCGATCGACCGGGTCGCCGACCAGAAGCCCTACTATTCCGGAAGACACCGCCGCCACGGTGTGCACGTGCAGGTCATAGCCGACGCGGCAGGCCGGCTCATCTGGGCATCCGCCGCTCTGCCCGGTGCCGTCCATGACCTGACCGCCGCCCGCACCCACGCCATCATCGAGGTCTTGACCAGCGCGAAGGTGATGACGTTCGCCGACAAGGCGTACCAAGGCGCCCGCGGCAGCATCCGGACACCGTTCAAACGCCACCGCTACCGGCCGAAACTCTCCGCCTGGCAGAAGAAGGTCAACCGGGCCCATGCTCGGATCCGCGCCATCGGCGAGCGCGCCGACGCCACCCTCAAGACCTGGAAAGTCCTGGCGAAACTCCGCTGCAGCCCCCACCGCGCGACCCCGATCGTGCAGGCCATCCTCGTCCTGCACCACGTCGAGAACCCTGCCCACTCAGGATGAAAAGGCTCATCGAACCCCATTCCGCGGCTACGGCCCTGAACAAGTACAAGGCGTTGCAGCAATTCTTCCGATGGCTGGTCGAAGAAGGCGAGATCGAACAGCCGCCGATGGTTGACACGCGGCAGCCGGGCCGGGCTGGTGGGATCGGGGCACCGCCCTGGTCTCGCTCGCCGTCGCGATCGTGCTCGGCGCCAAGAGCATGTCCGATATAGGGCTGCTGGCTCACCGGGAGGCGGCCTCATGGGCCGCCTCCCGGCGTCCGGGGGGGAGGTGTGAGGTCACTTTCGGTTGTAGAGGCGCATGGTCAGCGTGCCGAAGACCGCGACCAGGACGCCGCTGGCGACCAGCGTCCACGTGATCGCCGACCAGTCCCAGGCGCCGGCCATCACCGAGCGGACGGCGGCCACCAGCTGGGTGATCGGGTTGACGGTGACGAACGCCTGCAGCCAGCCCGGCATCGTGCTCGGGTTGACGAAGACGTTGCTGAGGAAGGTCAGCGGGAACAACACCATCATGCTGACGCTCATCACCGACTTCTCCGACCGCATCAGCAGGCCGAACATGGTCCAGATCCAGGAGAACGCGAACGAGAAGACGACCAGCAGGCCGATCCCGCCGAGCACGCCGGTGAACCCGCCGCCGGGGCGGAAGCCCAGCGCCAGGCCGAGGAGGACGATCGTGGTGGCGGCCAGGATGTAGCGCAGCACGTCGCCGAAGATCATGCCGACCAGCGCGGACGGCCGCCACACCGGCAATGTGCGGAACCGGTCGAAGACGCCCTTCTCGATGTCGGTGTTCAGGCCCGTACCGGTGTACATGGTGATCATGACGACGCTGGTCACCATGACGCCGGGCAGGAAGAACTGCAGGTATTCACCGGTCGACCCGGCGAGAGCGCCGCCGAACAGATAGGTGAACATCAGAGTCATGATGATCGGGAAGGCGGTCACGTCGAACAGCTGCTCGGGAACGTGCTTGATCTTCAGCATGGCGCGCCAGCCGAAGGTCAGCGACGAACTCCACGCGCTCGGCCGCGGCGGCCGCTCGCTGCGAGCCATCACGGCGGCCATCGTCTCCGGCGCCGGTACGTAGAGCGCCTCGGAGTCCGGCGTCTCGGGGGAAGTGACGGTGGTGCTCATGCGACGGCCTCCTCAACGGCGCTGCCGGACGGGGCGGAAACTGCCGGACGATCGGTCAGCGCGAGGAACACCTCGTCCAGGCTGGGCTGGCCGAGGGAGAAGTCGTCGACCACGATCCCGGCGGCGGCCAGCTCGGCCAGCGCCCTGGCGGCGTGCTCGGCGGCGCCCCGCTCGGAGCCGGAGTGCTCGGCGCGGGCGGTCAGCGCAACCGGATCCGGGTCCAGAGTCACCTCGGTCTTCAGCGCCCATGCCAGGATCCGCTCGGCGTCCGGCCGCCGGTCGGCGTCGCGGAGGCGGACGTGCACCGTGCCCGCGCCGATCGAGGACTTGAGTTCCCCCGGAGTGCCCTCGGCGATCACCCGGCCGTGGTCGATCACCGCGATCCGGCCGGCCAGCTGGTCCGCCTCGTCGAGGTACTGGGTGGTCAGCAGCACGCTCGTGCCGTTGGCCACGACGGCGCGGACGATGTCCCACACCTGGTTGCGGCTGCGCGGGTCGAGGCCGGTGGTGGGCTCGTCGAGGAAGAGCAGGTCCGGGGTGTTGAGGATGCTCGCGCCGATGTCGAGGCGCCGGCGCATGCCGCCGGAGTACTTCTTCACCTGCCGGTCCGCGGCATCGGTCAGGCCGAATGCATCGAGCAGCTGTGCGGCCCGTTCGCGGGCCCGGGACTTGGGATAGCCGAGCAGACGGGCGAGCAGGACCAGGTTCTCGGTGCCGGTCAGATCCTCGTCGACCGAGGCGTACTGACCGGTGAGGCTGATCCGGCCGCGAACCGCGTAGGCCTGTTTCACCACGTCGTTGCCGAAGATCCGGGCCGTGCCGCCGTCCGGTCGCAGCAGGGTCGCGAGGAGGCGTACCACAGTGGTCTTACCCGCGCCGTTGGGGCCGAGCAGACCGTAGACGGTGCCGGCTGGCACCGTCAGGTCGACGCCGTCGACCGCGCGGTTGTCGCCGAACACTTTGACAAGGCCCGAAGTCTCGATCGCCGGTGCGTTCATCACCCGATTGTCGCCCGCGGGCCGGTCCCGAATTTGTTCCTGATTGCGCACCCTGTCCGCCGGTGGGGGTGCCCGGAACTCCGGCGACGTGGCATTTCAGGAGAAGTTCGCTGACGTGCGGATCCTTAGACTCACCGCGTGGATCTGCGGCGATGGACCAGCACGGCGATTGACGCGTACCAGGAGTGGGCGGACGGCTTCGGGCCGTTCGAGCCGCATCCTTCGCTGGTCGTCTCCGAGAAGCGTTTCACCGAGGCGTTCGGTGCGTTCGCCGATCGGTTGCACGACAACTATCCGTTCTTCCATCCCCGGTACGCCGGCCAGATGCTCAAACCCCCGCATCCGGCGGCGATCGCCGGTTACCTGGCCGCCCTGCAGATCAATCCGAACAACCACGCACTGGACGGCGGGCCGGCCACCGCGCGGATGGAGAAGGAGGTAGTGGCGCAACTGGCCACGATGTTCGGATTCGGCGAGCATCTCGGTCACCTGACCACCAGTGGGACGATCGCCAACCTCGAGGCGCTCTTCGTCGCCAGGGAGTCGCACCCCGGGCTCGGTGTGGCCTACAGCGCGGACAGCCACTACACACACGCCCGGATGTGCCACCTCCTCGGGGTCGAGGGCCACTCGGTGCCCACGACCGGTGACGGCCGGATGGACCTGGGCGCGCTGGAGGAACTGCTGGCGCGCGGCCGGATCGGCACCGTGGTGCTGACGGCCGGCACCACCGGACTGGGAGCGGTCGATCCGGTCCACGAGGCGCTGGCGCTGCGGGAGCGATACGGGGTGCGGCTGCACGTGGACGCGGCCTACGGCGGATTCTTCACGCTGCTCGCCGATGTGCCACCGGAGGACGGCGGAGTCGATCCGGAGCCGTGGCGTGCCATCGCGCACTGCGACTCCGTCGTGGTGGACCCGCACAAGCACGGGCTGCAGCCGTACGGCTGCGGCGCGGTCCTGTATCGCGACCCGGCGGTGGGCCGGCACTTCGCCCACGACTCGCCCTACACCTACTTCACCTCCGATGAACTGCACCTGGGCGAGATCTCCCTGGAGTGCAGCCGGGCGGGGGCCGCCGCGGCCGCGCTGTGGCTGACGTTCCGGCTGCTCCCGCCGACACCGGACGGTCTCGGCGCGGTGCTGCGACCGGGTCGGCGGGCCGCGCTGCGCTGGGCGTCGCTGCTGACCCGGTCCGAGGTGCTCGTCCCCTATCAACCGCCGCAGCTCGACATCGTCACCTACCTGCCGCGACTGGCGGAGCCGGCGCTGTCCGCGATCGGCCGGGTGTCCAGCGACATCATGGCGCGCGGCATGTCGGACAAGGAGGATCCGGTGTTCCTGGCCACCTACGCGGTGACCGGGACGGCACTGCGGGAGCGGGGACACACGGTGACGATCGACGCGGCGCGCGGCAGCATCCTGCGCAGTGTGCTCATGAAACCCGAGAGCGAGGCGTATCTCGATCGGCTGCACGCACGGATCGAGGATCTGGCGGCCGTCAGTATTGACGGCGGGTATCCGTCCTGATCTGGTCTACCGGACACGAACCTTCCCCGGGGCGCGTGGGCCGCGGCCCGGCACCGGTCGGGCGACCGGAGGAATCGGCCCTGATGCCAGGTAGATGGTTCACTGTGAATCAGCCGCCCGGCCCGAACTGAACTGGTGAGGAGCGATGACGTTTCAGCTCGACGCCGACGGCGCTGACGCGCACGACGAAGACGCAGCGGACAGGTATGCCGATGGCATTCTCAGCCACAGCCTGCCGACCGAGCTGAGGCGTCTGCGGGTCATGGAGCAGATGCTGGATCCCGACGAGATCAGCGTCCTCGGTGGCCTCGGCATCCAATCGTCATGGCACTGCCTCGAACTCGGGGCCGGGGCCGGATCCATCGCCCGCTGGCTGGCGGAGCGGTGCCCGGAGGGCCGGGTGGTCGCCACCGACCTCGACACGTCTTTCCTGGAGGACGGGCCGCCGAGCGGGCTGGAGATCGTCCGGCACGACGTGCGGAGCGGGGATTTCCCGCCCGGGTCCTTCGATGTCATCCACGCGCGGGCGCTGTTCATGCACCTGCCCGATCGGGACGCCGTGCTGCGCAGGGTGGCGGCCTGGCTGAAGCCGGGCGGCTGGCTGGTGGTGAGCGACGCCGACATGTTCACGGTCGACTCCACACCTCACCCGGCCATGCACACGATGTGGGCGGCCGTGGAACGGCTGTTCACAGCACAGGGGTCCGATCCGCGCTGGGCACGCCGGCTGTCCGTCGAGCTCCGGCGCGCCGGGCTGGCCGACATCGGCATGTCGGTCACAGTGGACACCTTCGGCGGCGGTGGCGTGACCGACGAGTTCTGGCGTTCGTCGATCGCTCAGGTGAGGCCCTTTCTCATGGAGCAGGGTCTGGTGTCCGAGGCGGTCTACGCCGAGGCGCAGGCGCTGCTGGACGACCCGGACTTCCGGGACACGCTGTGGGCGTACATCAGGTGCTGGGGACGGCGTCCGCCCGGCTGAGCCGCGACGGTCTCAGTCGCAGTCCGCGTGCGGGGTCTGCAGCGGCACGGTGAGTTCCACCTGGGTGCCGTGTCCGGGCTGGGACACCACCGACATGATGCCGCCCAGAAGGGCCGCGCGCTCCCGCATCGACGACAGGCCGGCGGTCGACGACGCCGGCACGCCGGACGGGTCGAAGCCGCCGCCGGTGTCCTCGATCACCGCGCGCAGCTCGTGAGGGGCGATGTCCACCTGGATGAGCGTCACACCGGCGGCGCCGTGGGTCAGAGAGTTGCGGATGGCTTCCCGGATGATGAGGAACGACTCCTCGCGCACCGTGGTCGGCAGCCACGTCTCGTCGCCGTTCACCTTCAGCCGCAACTGGTGGTCACCGGTGGGAACCGAGTCGATGTATCCGGCCAGTGCCTTCTCGAGGCTCTTCAAGGGCGCTTCCAGGCGTAGGTCCTTGATCACGCCACGCAGGCTCTCGAGGGAACCGAGCACCGCCTCTTGGGCTTTCCCGGCCTGGGCCGCCGCCTTGAGCGGATCCTTCTCGCGGTAGTCCTGGAACAGCTCGAGCCGCCGGTGTGCCACGCTCAGCCCTTCGCTGACCCGGTCGTGCAGCTCCCGGGCGATGCGGTGGCGTTCGCCGAGGTGGGCCTCGTGGATCCGGTTCAGCAGATAGCCTGTGTACGCGCCGGTCGCCTCGCGGATCCGGATGGTGATGCTCTGGTTGAGCGTCAGCATCACGATGCCGAAGGTCTCGAGGGCTCCGGCGTCCAGGCGGTGTGTCATCCACTGCACCACGGTCTCGGCGAACACCGTCGCGGCCTGCCAGGACTCCCGGGTGGGGATGGCCTGCGACGCGCGCGTCTCGCCGATGTCCCAGGCGAGCATCGTGGAACCCCCGTCGATCAGAACCCGGCCTGCCCGCAGACTGCGCGTGATGTCGGTCAACGTCTGACCGGCGTGCGCGATGGTCTGCGCGCGGGCGGTGGGGTCACCGGCCACGGTGCTGTTCGCGGACTCCAGCGCGCGCATGTAAGCGGCCAGGATCTCGGCGCGCTCATGCTCGATGAGCGAGGCCAAGGTGCTCCTCGCCAGCTCCGCGCCTTCGCGGGAGTCATCAGCCACAGCCTGCTCGAACCCCCGTAGTGCGGTCGACCCGCACGCGGATCGTCCGGAATTCGTCCCGAAATATAGATGAACCGCTCGCCCTTTTGGGCCCGAGTTCATCCTACACAGAACTGATCTCAGCGAGGAACTGCGGTTGATCGGTACGACACGGGTGAATCGGTAGTACCGGACGTCCTCGAAACGGATGTGGAGCGATCGATAGATCAGGTCTTGCGACAGATCCATTCGAGAGGGTTCCACGTGCTGGCTCATCGTGCCATGGTCGACGTCCCCGGGGACCTGGTGCAGTACCTCGGCCGGCTGCTCGCCGCCGAACGTCGTGCCCGGGCACCTGCACGACACCAGCTGCGCCCGCGACCTGGGTGTGACCGCCGCACTCGACTGGGCCGCCGCCGAACTCGTCCTGCCCGCCTTGGCCGACTCCGGCTACGAAGGCACCGGCCAAGGCATCAAGACCCCGGTCAAGCAACCGGCCGACGGTGAACCCCTCGCCATCGACGACCGCGCCTGCAGCCGGCTCCTACGCGCTCTGCGCCGGCAGGCGAACGCGGCTTCGCCATCCTGATCGGCCGCTGGAAAGTCCTGCGTCACAGCACGATCAACCCACGCCGCATCGGTGACATAGCCGCTGCTGCGCTGCATCCGACCCATTTCAACTGCAAATACACAAGCGGATCTTGCTGAGATCAGTTCCCAGGACGACGAAACCATCAACCGGACAGAATGGGGGGGATTGCGGAGATATTGAGGAAGTATTGCGTAGTCATGAACACCCGATATGGTGCACGACTGTCCTTCCGGGTGGCTCCGGCGATTCCGCCCAGACATGCCACGGTCATCGCGATTGCACCGATGAGCATCGATATTCCCGGCCACAGCAACAGCGGCGATGTCAGTGCGGCGGAGGTGACGAACGCCGAGGCGAGCACCATCGCCGAGACCGCCGCCGTGTACCGCGCCCGCCGCTCGCCCCACGCTCCGGCGATGGTGTGCCTCCCCGCCGCCACGTCGCCGGGCACGTCCGACAGGTCCTTGGTCACCCCGCCCACGATGCCCATCCAGGCGCTCGCGGCCACGACGAAGACGACGAGTGCCGGACTGGGCCACGACCAGCCGCCGGTGTGTGCGATGTGGCCGGCGAAGTACGTCAGCAGCCCGAGCGTGATCCCGGTGAGAACCGAGGTGGTGGCGTGCCGCTTGAGCTGGACACGCGGGCTGGAGTAGCAGTAGCCCAGCGCCAGCAGGGCCAGCACCGGCCAGAGCACGGCGTCGCCGAGCAGCAGGGCGCCGCCGACCGCGAGAACGGACGCGCCGACGACGACCCGGCCGGCGGCAGTCGTCGACAGGTCGCCGCGGGCGATCGGCCGCCGCGAGCCGTTGATCCGGTCCTCGTGGACGTCGGTGACGCCGTTGAACAGGTAGACCGCGAACACCGCGAGTTCCCACACCAGCGCGGTGGCGCCGATGCGCACCACAGCGTCGCGGGTGAGGTCCGCACCGGCGAAAGCGCTGCCCACCAGGAAACGCAGCAGGAAGACCAGGAGCACGGTGGGACGTGCATCGATCACGCACAGACGCGCGATGAGGCCCAGCCGTGGGATGACGTGGGGTCGTGGCGTGCTCGGGGTCAGGTACGTGTCCATGGTGGGGATTCTTGCTGATCGATGTCTAACGGCAAAGAGATCGGCTCGCCGAGAAGCCGCATTCCGCACGACGGAATATGGGAATCCCGACTTCTGATACCGATCCGCCGACACCGGTGGCACCGAGTCCGGAGCTGTGAATGAGCGTCCGGATCGATCCGATCAAGCGGGCCGACCCGAGCGCATCGGGCGGGACCGAACCCCGACACGGGCTGCCGGTCCGGCCGTTCGTGCAGGCCACACCCAGGGCTACGGAGGCCGGCGCATTCCTGGGCGAGGCGGTGCGCGGGCCGGCCGGGCGTCGCGGCGGCGGAGTTGTGTCGGCCGGTCGCCCGGCCTACAACTTTCGATACCGCACAGGGTTCCCTACGGTTCGACCGGGTCCGGTTTTGCTTCGCTTGGTTGCCGTCGAGTCGGCGCTGAGTTAATTTCGACGCGTCCCTGACAAGAGCCCATGCTCCCGATCCTGGCGGTTCGCTCCTTTGTCGGTGATAAGGAGATTGTCACCTGTCGATCGCGGTCCGCGGATCGGTGGATCCGGACTCGTCAGCTGCCGAGGAATGCGGCGTCAACAGTGCAGGAACACCTTCACGGGAAGAGTCTGAGGCGGTCCGCGCCGATCCACGTGCGGCCACATTCGTGACTGAATTTGGAAACTCGACACCAGTCCGATCGATCGGGAGAGGACCCATGGACACGCATCACCGCTATGCTCCGTTCCGTCGTATCGAGCTGCCCGACCGCCAATGGGCCGACCGCACACTCGACCGCCCGCCCCGCTGGCTCACCACCGACCTGCGAGACGGCAACCAGTCACTGCCCGAACCGATGTGCCCCCGGCGCAAGCTCGTCATGTTCGAATTGCTCACGAGCATGGGTTACAAGGAGATCGAGATCGGTTTCCCGGCCGCCAGCCAGGACGACTACGACTTCGTGCGCCTGCTCGTCGAGGAGGACCGGATCCCCGACGACGTCCGGATCACGGTGGGATCGCCGGCCCGCGACGCGCTGATCCGCCGTACCGTGGAGAGCCTGCGTGGCGCGCGCCGGGCGACGATCTGCGTCTTCAACGCCACCGCACCGGTGAGCCGCCGCCTGGTGTCCCAGATCGACCGGCGACAGTGCCGGGACATCGCCGTCGAGGGCACCCGCTGGGTGCAGCAGTACGCCGGAAGCCTGCTCGGCGGCACCGACCTGGCATTCGAGTACACCCCGGAGATGTTCAACGAGACCGAGATGGACTTCTCGTTGGAGGTCTGTGAAGCCGTCATGGACGTCTGGCAGCCGGGTCCGGGTCGCGAGATCGTACTGAACTTCCCGTCCACGGTGGAGCGGTCCGGACCACACATGTTCGCCGATCAGATCGAATGGATGGACCGGCACCTGTCCCGACGCGAGCACATCTGCCTGTCGGTCCACCCGCACAACGACCGCGGCACGGCGGTGGCCGCCGCAGAGCTGGCCATGGTGGCCGGAGCCGATCGGATCGAGGGCTGCCTGTTCGGCAACGGTGAGCGTACCGGCAACGTCTGCCTGGTCACGCTAGGGCTGAACCTGCTGACCCAGGGCATCGATCCGGGTATCGACTTCTCCGACATGGAGCGGATCCGGAGTGTCGCCGAGTACTGCACCGACATCCCGGTGCACCCCCGGCACCCGTACGGTGGCGACCTGGTCTTCACCGCCTTCGCCGGGCTCCACCAGGACGGGATCAGCAAAGGGCTCACCGCGCTCGAACGCCGGGCGAAGCAGCAGGGCAAGGCGCCCGCGCAGATGAGCTGGGAGGTGCCCTACCTGCCGATCGACCCCAAGGACATCGGGCGCACGTACGAGTCGATCGTGCGTGTCAACAGCCAGTCGGGAAAGGGCGGCGTGGCCTACGTGATGCGCGTCCGGCACTGCCTCAACCTGCCGCGCGACCTTCAGATCGACTTCGCCCGCGTGGTGCAGGACTGCACCGACGCGTGCGGTGGTGAGATCAGCCCGGCCCAGATGTGGCGGATCTTCGAGACCGAATACCTGGAACCGATGGCCGTGCGCCCGTCGGCGGTGTCCGCCACCCTGTACGTCGATCGGCGCAATCGCGGGGTCGGCGACGCGGCGCACGACGACGCCCGGGTGGTCGAAGCGGTGCTCGCCTCGCTGGGCACCGACGCGGTGGTGGCCGAGATCGGGGGATCGTCCCCGTCCCCGGACACGGAGGCCCCCGACGCCGGACTGGGCTTCGCGGTGTACGCGAAGTGCCGGGTCGACGGCGCCGTGCGGCCGGTCTGGGGCGTGGGGCTCGATGAAGACATGGTGGCCGCCGCGGTCGCCGCGACCCGGTCCGCGGTCGGGCGCGCGCTGCGTGGCAGTGACGCCGTGCCGGCGGCTCGGCGGCCGGCCCTGGCCCCGGTGCAGGTTCCCGCCGAGGCCAGCGTCTGAGGGGCATCCCGCGGCGGGTCCGTCGTCACCGGCTCGATCCCGGTACGGGGTTGGCTTATCGTCTGCGCTCGGTAAGGATCAGCTGACGGCGAGCGGTGGGGGAGTCGATCGGTGCCTGAGGTTGTGACATCGGACGGGGTGCGACTGTCGTACCGGGAGGCCGGGAGCGGCCCGCCGCTGATCATCATCCCGGGTATCGCCCAGCCGGCCTCGGTCTTCGTCCACCAGCTCGACGGCCTGCGGGACCGGTACCGGGTGATCGTCTACGACCAGCGCGGGCACGGCGAGTCCGGCAAGCCGTCGTACGGTTACCGCCTCTCCCGGCTGGCCAAGGACCTGAGCGAACTCATCGATGCGCTCGGGCTCTCGCGGGTCAGTCTCCTGGGCTGGTCACTCGGGTGTGCCGTGGCCTGGAGCTACTACGACCTGTTCGGGCCCGAGCGGCTGGCCCGGCTCGTCCTGGTCGACGGCACCGTCCTGCTGTGCCGGACGCCGGAGATGACCGAGCAGGACATCGCCGACACGGGCGCGGTGTGGACCGCGGCCGAGGCGATGGAGATGGTGAGATCCCTTCGCGACGACCAGGAGGCCGTCGTGCGTCGCCTGGTCGGTTCGTTCGTCACCGCCGACCGCACCGACGTGGAGTGGCTCGTCGGCGAGGTGCTCCGGATGCCCGCCGAAGCCGCCGCGTCGCTGATGTTCGACTACGTCTACAGCGACTGGCGCGACGTCATCCCGCGGATCACCGTTCCGACCCTGATCGTCGGAGGTGCCCGCAGCCACGTCCCGACCATGGCGCAGGAGTGGCTGCACCGCACCATCCCCGGCTCCGAGCTGGCGGTGCTTCCCGACCGCGCGCATCTGCTCTTCTACGAGGAGCCGGAGGTCTTCAACGAACTCGTGGCGACATTCCTGGCCGAGCCGCGGTGACCCGGCGCGAGCGGTGCACCATTTCACGGATGCAGCGCCAAGTCGTACTCGGGCTGATCTCGGCATCATCCCCCCGTTCGCCACGCCGCCGTGTCCGCTTTCGGATTCCGAAGTGGCCGGACGGTTCCGATAGCATCCTGGTGAAGGCGCTGCGCTGAGGAGACCGTGGAGGAGGTTCGGCCGAGGTGAGATGGCTCCCGCCGGCCGCCGCTGTCCCTCGATGGGGGAGCGACGATGCCGCAGGCACCTGATCAGATCACGATCATGCTGGTCGACGACCATGCCCTGCTGCGTGAGGGACTCCGCGAGATCCTCGAGGCGCAGGACGACCTCGTGGTGGTCGCGGAGGCCGGCGACAGCGCGAGCGCCCTGGCGCAGGCCGCGGAGAAGCGCCCGAGTGTCATCCTGCTCGACGTCGAAATCCCCGGCGACGACGTGACCACGACGGTGCGGCGGCTCCGGACCGCCGCGCCGGAGTCCAAAGTGATCATCGTGAGCATGTACGACGGCCCCCAACTGCTGCGCAGCCTGCTCGTCGAGGGCGTCCGGGGCTACCTGCTCAAGAGCGTGCACCGGCAGGAGTTGATGTCGGCGATCCGCAGCGTCCACTTCGACCCGGGCCGCGTCATCCTCGCGGTCTCCAGGGAGAGCCTGGCCCAGGCGCAGGAGTCGTCGTCCGACCTGCTGTCCGCCCGTGAACGGGAGGTGCTGGAGCTGACGGCGCAGGCTCTGAGCAACACGCAGATCGCGTCCCGGCTCGGCCTGACGGAGGCCACCGTCAAGCGTCACCTGCGCAACATCTTCGTGAAGCTGGGGGCGGTGTCGCGCATCGACGCCGTGAACAAGGCGGCGGCGGCGTCGCTGATCACGGTCAAGGAACGGCCGCCCTCGATCCGTAGAACTGGGACCGCCCCGACCTGACCGCCGGGGCGGGACACCGCCTCAGGCCGCCTGCTGCGGTGCGGCCACCGCCATCTCGGGGCGCATCTCGGGCAGCGCGAGCAGGACCGGGGGGTCGAGCGGGCGCATCGGGCGGAGCTGAAGATCGGCGATCCGCGTCGTCCCCGCGTGCACGGTGACCGGACCGAGGTGGCTGATCGCCATCCTCTGGTCGTCGGCGGTCAGGCCGAACCCGTCGACCGCGGCGAGGCGGCCGGCGGCTGGACGGCCCGGCGTGTGCTGCGGCGAGCACGCGGTCACGTGCCATGAGCCCGGCGGGATGTCGTCGAGCACGTAGGGCCCGGGCCGGGGTACGACGATGCAGCGTGCCGGCTCGCCCTCGGGGACGCGGCCCGGGAACAGCCCGATGAAGACCGGTCCGGAGGCCGCCGTCTCGGTGAACGAGACGTCTCCGCGCAGCGACGCCCGCGTTTGCCCGGCGGCTCGGGGACCCCCGCTGCTCCGGCTGTCGGCGAAGGACGTCCACGGCCGCACCCCGCCGAGTCTCCGGTAGGTGCGCGGTGGCACCCCGACGCTGTAGGCGAACCGGGAGCTGAAGGTGCCGACGCTGGTGTAACCGACCATGTGGCTGATGTCGGTGACCGTCAGCGAGGTCGACGTGAGGAACTGCTTGGCCTTCTGCAGCCGCACGGCGGAGAGAAATCGTCCGGGCGTGAGTCCGGTGACCCGCTGGAAAATCCTCGTGAAATGGAACTTGCTGTACATGGCGGTGCGTGCCAGATCATCGATGCAGAGTTCCTCGCCATAACTTTCGTGAATGGCCTCGATAACGTGTTCAACGGCTCGCTCGACCGCCTGCTCGACCGCTTGCATGAGATCTCCACAGTTGTCAGCTTCAATCGTACGCTTGTCGGTTGCTATCAGCGTCGTCAATGAATTCGGTATTCGCCAGAGCTATGCGGTGGCGCAAGGTGGCTAGGCCCGGCCTACCCGGGTGGCTAGGTATGCCGGTGACGCCGACCGATTCTTTTCGCCGGCCGTGGCGGCACGGAACAATGGGGATCGGAAACAGATTGCCGACCACTTGTCGTCGCCGTTAGGGAGCACGTCATGGCGGGCATTTTTCGCCGGGTCGCACGTCGCAGCTCGCTGGCCCAGATCCGGCACATCGACCCGGTCAGGCCGGAGGCCGCCACCGGCCTCGTCGCGGGGGTGTACGACCGTCTCGAGCGGGAGTTCGGGATGCTGGCGCCGCCGATCGCGCTGCACTCGCCGGCTCCGGACGTGCTCGGTGCCTCCTGGCTGATGCTGCGGGAGACGCTCATCGCCACCGGGCGGGCTGACCGGGCGACCAAGGAGGCGGTTGGTACCGCGGTCTCCCGGGGCAACACCTGTCCGTACTGCGTGGAGGTGCACAGCGCCACGCTGCGGGGCCTCGCGCCCGGCCCCGGCCTCGCGGAGATCGACGCCTGGGCGGAGAGCTGCGGACACGCCGGCAACCGGCGGGACATGCCGTTTCCGGCCGGGCACGCTGCGGAACTCATCGGAGTGGTCGTCTCCTTCCATTACCTCAACCGCATGGTCAACGTGTTCCTCCGGGAGTCGCCGTTCCCGTCCGATCTGCCGGTCCCGATGCAGGGCCGGCTGCTCCGGCTGTTGGTCCGGATCCTCGGCCCTCACACCCGGGCGGCCCGCCGCCCGGGGGAGTCGGTGGATCTGCTGCCCCCGGCCACGGCACCCGCGGATCTGAGCTGGGCCGCCGGCAGCCCGCACGTCGCTGAGGCGTTCGCGCGGGCGACCGCCGCGGTCGATGCGGCCGCCGAGGCGACGGTTCCGGTCTCCGTCCGCGAGCTGGTGCTGTCCGAGTTGTCGGGGTGGTCCGGCGACGCCCCGGGGATGAGCCGTGCCTGGGTCGAGGACGCCGTCTCCGCGCTCTCCGCCGCCGACCGGCCGGCGGGGAGGTTGGCCCTGCTGACCGCGCGGGCCTCGTATCAGGTCGGACCGTCGGTCGTCGCGGAGTTCCGGGACGGCCGACCCGCCGACCGGGCACTTGTCGAGCTGACCTCCTGGGCGAGCCTGGCGGCCGCGCGGCGCGTCGGGAGCTGGACGTGGGACGCGCTGCGCGGCCGCCCGGAGTTCAGCGGCGGGGGTTGACGGAGGCCTTCCCGGAGCGGAACTCGCGGACCCGGCCGAGCCACTCGATGATCAACGATTCGACGAGTCCGGGCTGCTCGTGCGGCAGCGCGTGGCCGGCGCGGTCGAGGACGGCGAACGTCGCCCGGGGATAGTGTTCGAGCAGGTCCCACGGCCCGGCGTATCCGACCATGGAGTCCTGGCGCCCGGTGATGATCAGGGCCGGGCCGGGGAACGGCGAGCCGTTCTCGGGGCTGGTGCTGAACATCCAGTTGGCCCCCATCCGTTCCAGGCCGGCCTCGTCGAGCAGGGCTTGGGACGGCACGACGTACTTCTTGTACTGACGCACGGTCTCCCGTGACTGCACGACGAAGTAGTCCCGGAACTCCCGCGCGTCCTTCGGCTCGAGTTCCTCGGCCGGATCGGCCGAGGAATGCAGCACCTGATGCCCGGGGAGCTTCTGGAAGCTCTCGCCGAGCGGGCAGATCAGCGCCATTCCGGCCACCTGCTCCGGGCGCCGTCCGGTGATGGCCCGCGCGAAGTAGCCGCCGGCGGAGTGGCCGATGACCAGGAACGACTCGTCGCCGATCACGCCGTCGACGAACGCCAGCATCAGATCGAGGACGTCGTCGCTGCTGTTCAGCTTCTCCGGCGCCGGGGTGCGGCCCATCCCCGGCAGGTCCGGGTACACGCGCCGGTACTCGTGTGTGCGGCCGAACACCGGATCGATGCTGCCCAGCATCTCCCGGTGGTCGACGTTCGCACCGTGCAGGACCAGGATCGGCATGCCGTCGCCACGCTGAGCGAAATGGACGGGGACACCGAGTGCTTCGTGCTCCATGACTGCCAACCTGTCGAGTGTGGAGGGACTTGCGTGGACGGTCACTGGGATTGCGCGACGATCCCGTCGGTGAGCGCCACCGCGACGGCCTGCGTGCGGTTGGGGCAGTTGAGTTTGGCCAGCACGTTCGACACCAGGCGCTTGACGCCATGCTGGGAGACGCTCAGCCGCCGTGCGATCTCCTTGTTGCTCAGCCCTTCGACGAGCAGCTGCAGGACCTGACGCTCCCGCGGCGTCAGGTTCGTGCCGGCCGTCGCCGGCCGCAGGCCGCCCTCGCGGGCCCGGGTCAGCAACCGGTTCGCCAGCATCGCCGGCACCGGCATCATCCCGTCGGTGACGCCGGTGATGGCCATCGCCAGCGACGCGGACGTGAGTTCCTCCTGCACGATGAAGCCGTCGCTCGGAATGGCGATGATCCGGTCCAGGGTGTCCTCCTGATCCCGGTTCAGCAGGATCAGAACCTTCAGTCCACGATTACCGGCATCGCGCGCCAGCCTTTCGGTGGCGTCGTTGCCGAGATCTCCGTATCGCAGGATGAGAACGTCGAGATTCCATTCCCGCGATACCGGGGTGATCCACGGAATGGAATCCGGGGAACCCCAGATGTGCACCCTGTCGACTATCGACAGGGAGTCCAGCATGACGGTGAGCCCGTGCCGGATACATTCGTCGGCCACCAGGATTCCCACCCGGAAAGGCCTCGGTCTTGGATGCCACGTTTCCAACTGCTGAACCACCATGGCTGACTCGCTATCATGTCGGCGCATTGCCTGGCACTTCGGTCGCGCTTGTCACCTAGGAACCCTAGGAGTTCCGGAGGGCGCCGTTCAACCGAACCGCCGAAGGGTGCACCCGGGGTATCGAAAGACGTAGCCGGCGCGATCCATGCGACGCGGGTTCGGCTGCCCTGAGCGGGTCGCATCGGCCTTCCCGGCCCGTCTCCCGCGGCCGCCGCCGGTCGGCACCTCAGGAGAAGACCGGGCCCGCCGCCGGCCGCATGCTGGAGCCCGGCGGTTTGGGAACTCGTCCGGAGGAGGAACCGATGACCGATCCGCAGGACTCGTACGGGGATCTGGCCGCGGAAGGCGGCGGGATCGGGACGGTCGCCGGCGGTATGTGTGACGGACGATCCCGTCCGGATCTCTCCGGGTGGGTCTCCGAAGTCACCCGGCAGCCTGCTCCGCGCACCCGGCGCGCCCGGTCCGCCGATCTGCGGTGGACCTCCGTCTGTTGGTGAGAGGAATGGGAATGTTCGAGGACAACTCGTCGTGGGGTGATGCCGGGGCCATCCTGGCGGCCGCCGGGGTGACGGAGGACCCGTCGTACTACCGGCAGTTCACGCGGGCCGATGAAAAGGCCGCGCTGACCGTCGGACAGCGGATCCAGGCCGCCTGGGCGGCCAACGACGCGGACCGATTCGCTGACGTGTTCGCCGGGAACGGCAGCCTGCTGATGCGCGACGAGCAGCTGACCAGCCGGGCGGAGATCCGGTCCTACATGGCCGCGGGTTTCGCCGGACCGTTCCGCGGCGCCCGGGTCACCGGCTGGCCGCTCGAGGTCAGGTTCCTCAACAACGACGTCGCGGTGTTCGTCACGCAAGGCGGCATCGTGCTGTCCACCGACGACGGACTGCAACCGCGGAATCAGATCAGGGCGACCTGGGTGGTCGTCCGGCGCGGGCCCGGCCGGCTCGAACTGCTGTCGCATCAGGGCAGCCCGATCAAGGGCTGACGAAGACGCGGTGACACGGCTCGCCGCAAGCACGAAGGTGCCCGTCCGGAGAGCCGGGCCGACGATGGTGTGGCGACGCAGGGGCCGCCTCTCACCGGCTCCACTCCGAAGTTCCACCGGTCTACTCGAATGGGAGTTCCGACATGTCGACAAGCACGTCGCAGGATGTGGCTGGCAAGAATGACGCGCTGGACGCCTACTACGGTCAGTTCACCAGCGACAAGGAGAAGGAGGCCCTCGGTCTGCCGCTGCGGCTCGTCGCCGCGTGGTCGCGGAACGACGCGGCCGGCATCGCGGAGGTGTTCACCGAGGACGGCATCATGATCCTGCCGGGTGACGTCTTCAAGAAGGGCCGGGACGAGGTTCTCGCGTTCATGGCCGCGGCCTTCGCGGGACCATTCAAGGGCACCGGCGTGACCGGCCGGCCGGTGGACGTGCGATTCGTCGCCGACGATGTCGCGCTCATCCGCACCCACGGCGGGATCCTCGCGCCCGGCGAGACCGAGATCGCCCCCGAACTGGCCGTCCGGTCCACCTGGGTGACCGTCAAGAGGAACGGCAAGTGGCAGCTCGCCGCCTATCAGAACAGCCCCCGTGGCGAGGGCGCCACGCTCCGCTGGTGACATCCACACCGCATCACGGCAAGGGAGGACCACGATGACCGAGAAAGCAGCGTCGCTCGTCGAGAGCGCCAAGCAGTGGGCGACCTACTACGGCGAGTACCCCAACGGCGAGCGCGGAGCCGCCCTCACCGCGGCTCTGCGCGTGCGCGCCGCGTGGGAGTCCAACGACGCGGACGCCTTCGCCGACATGTTCGTCGACAACGGCAGCATGCTGGTCGGCGACCTCCAGTTGACCGACCGTGAGCAGATCCGGTCGTACATGGCGGAGGCTTTCAGCGGTTCCCTGCGCGGAACCCGGCTGACCGAGGAGCACCTCGAGATCCGCTTGCTGACCGACTCCGTCGCGGTGGCCGTCACCGACGGCGGGATCATCCCCGCCGGTGGTGACTCCGTCGCGGCCGACGACAAGGTCCGGGGCACGTGGGTCATCGTCAAGACCGGCGGCGACTGGCGGATCGTCTCGCGGCAGACCAGCCCGATCAAAGGCTGATCCCGGGTTCGTCCCGACCTGACGGATTGCGAGTGAAACCGTGAAAGCTCTCGTGCTGGCGGGTGGGTCCGGCACCCGCCTGCGCCCTTTCAGCCACTCCATGCCGAAGCAGCTCATCCCCCTCGCGAACCGGCCGATCCTCGAGTACGTTCTCGAGGACCTTCGCGGGCTGGGGGTCGCCGAGGCCGGCATCATCGTCGGGCGCTGGGCCGCCGAGATCCGCGCGGCGATCGGCGACGGCAGCCGGTTCGGCATGCGGGTGCACTACATACAGCAGGACGCGCCACTGGGGCTGGCCCACTGTGTACAAGTGGCCGAGCCGTTCCTCGGTGCCGACGACTTCGTCATGTACCTGGGCGACAACGTACTCCCGGACGGGATCGCCGAGGTCGGCATGCAGTTCCAGGCCCGCCGGCCGGCGGCCCAGATCGTGGTGCAGAAGGTCGCCGATCCGCACCGGTTCGGGGTCGTCGAGATCGGCCGGGACGGCGCGGTGGAGCGGCTCGTCGAGAAGCCCGCCCACCCGCGGTCCGACCTGGCGATTCTCGGGGTGTACTTCTTCACCGCGGCGATCCACCGGGCGGTGGCGTCCATCGCCCCGGGCCGCCGGGGTGAACTGGAGATCACCGATGCCGTGCAGTGGTTGCTCGCCAGCGGTGCGGCGGTCGAGGCCAGCCGCTACGACGGCTACTGGCGGGACATCGGGCGTCCCGAGGACGTGCTCGCCTGCAACGCCCGGCTCCTGGGGCACCTCCGGCCGGCTGTCACCGGCGAGGTGGACGGCGCCAGCCGTGTTACCGGGCGCGTGGTGATCGAGGCCGGCGCCCGTATCGTCCGCTCCCGGATCGAAGGCCCGGCGATCGTCGGAGCACATACCGTCATCGAGGACAGCCGGATCGGCCCAAACACCTCCATCGGCCGTGACTGTGTCCTCTCCCATACCGACCTGGCCGGGTCCATCGTCCAGGACGGCGCCTCCATCTCGTCGGTCCGCGGCCTGCGGAGTTCGGTCATCGGCCGCTCAGCGGCCGTGCGCTCCCTCGACCGTGGAAGTCCCTACCACCGCCTGGCCATCAGCGATCACGTCAGCCTCGAGTTGGCCGGATAGCCCCATCGAACCATGCCTGACAGGGCATCGGCCGAGACGCCGGGACCATGGGTGCCGGGCCGACGGGCCACGCCACGTTGACAAGGGTTCATCCGTCAGGAGGAGAATCATGACCATCACCGCGGAGCGGACCGGCATCACGACGTTCCGGGGCAAGCCCGTCACCCTGCTCGGCAGCGCCGTGCGCGTGGGTGACCGGGCTCCCGACTTCACCGTCGTGGCCAACGACATGTCGCCGGTGACGCCGGCCTCCTCGGCCGGCTCGGTGCGGATCGTCTCCACCGTGCCGTCGCTGGAGACCCCGGTCTGCGACCAGCAGACGCGGCGCTTCACCGAGGAGGCCGGCGGCATCGACGGCGTCCAGGTGCTGACGATCTCCGTCGACCTGCCGTTCACCCAACGGAGGTGGTGCGGTGACGCCGGCCTGGCACACGCGCGGACCCTGTCCGACTACCGCGAACTCTCCTTCGGCCTCGCGTACGGGGTGGTGATCAAGGAGCTGCGCCTACTGGCCCGGGCGGTCTTCGTGATCGATGCCGGCGATCGCATCGTGTACGCGGAGTACGTGCCGGCCGTCGAGCAGCACCCGGACTACGAGGCTGCGATCGCCTCGGCGCGGGCCGTCCGAGCCTGACGGACGCGCACGTCAGGAGATGTTCCGGGGCCCGCCGACGGCGACGCTGGAAACCCACAGAGCGAACCAGGTTGGGAGGAAATTCCCGTGCGCGTGCTTTTCGTACCGGTCATCAACAGGTCCCAGGCCTTTCTCATGACGCCCTTGGCGTGGTCGATGCGCAACGCCGGGCATCAGGTCCGGGTCGCCATCCAGCCCGACATGGCCGACTACATCGCCTCCATCGGCCTGACGCCGGCGCCCGTAGGCCGGCCACGGCCGGAGATGAAGCAGGACATGGAGGACGCGGAGCCCGAGCAGGACCCGGTCGCTCCGGCGACCGACCCGCTGACCCGCCCGAAGTCGGTGCAGACCGAGTACGGGTGGGGCGACCCGGCGGCGACGCTGCACCATCTCGCCTTCGACTTCTTCAAGATGCTCAGCCCGGACGCGCTGATCGACGAGACGGTGGAATACGCCCGCCGCTGGCGCCCTGACCTGATCATCTGGAACACCCTGGCGTTCTCCGGCGCGGTCGCCGCCCGGGTCACCGGCGCGGCGCACGCGCGCATGCCCTGGGGCGTCGACACGCTGGCGCAGGTGCGCGCGGACTTCCGGCGCGCCCGGGCCGGCGGCGCCACGACGCCCGATCCGATGGAACAGTGGCTGCAGCCGATCCTGCAACGGCACGGTGCCCGGTTCGACGAGGAGATGGTCCTCGGGCAGTGGACCATCGACCCGGCGCCCCAGTGGATCCACCACACCCAGCGCGCCGGGGTGCACTACGTTCCGATGCGTCACGTCGCGTTCAACGGCCCGGCCACGGTCCCGGACTGGGTGCACGACCAGCCCACCCGTAAGCGGGTCTGCCTGACCCTCGGGGTCTCCAACCGCGAGTCGCACGGGGTGGAGTCCTCGGCCCGGGCGCTGCTCGAGGCGGTTGAGGACCTCGACATCGAGGTGGTCGCCACGTTCAACGAGCGGCAGCTCGGCGGGACGACGGCCGGTCTGCCGGACAACGTGCGCGTGGTGGACTTCGTGCCGCTGGCCGCACTGTTGCCGACGTGCTCGGCGATCGTGCACCACGGCGGCCCGGGAACGTTCTCCACGGCGCTGGAGTACGGCGTGCCGCAGCTGATCGTGAACGGCACCTACTGGCACGTGAAGTGGTGGGGCTCGATCGCGATGGCCAACGGCCTGGAGGAGCGTGGCGCCGGCGTCTACGTCTCCGACGGCGACAACCTGACTCCCGACAAGCTGCGCAAGCAGCTCATCCGGGTGCTGGACGATCCGTCCTTCGCGCGCAACGCGGAGCAGCTGCGGATCGAGCAGCTGGGTGTGCCCAGTCCGAATGAGATCATTCCGTCGCTGGAGCGGCTGACCGCGGAACACCGGGCCCGCGCGACCCGCTGAGGCAAGTCCGGGAACGACGGTCCCCGCGCTGCCGGTGAGCGGCGCGGGGACCGTCTGGTGTCTTCTCAGCCCGGCACGTTGGTGCTGGCCGCGGCGAGCACCTTCCACTCGCCGTCCGCCTTGGTGAAGGTCAGCGCGGTGAAGAAACGCTCCGTGAAGTCGGCGAAGGTCAGCGTGCAGTCCAGGACCACCACCGCGGTGTTGTCGGTGACCACCGTCTTCAGCGGTTCGAAGGCCGAGGTGAACTCCATCTCGAAGAGCACGCGGAACAGCTCGGCGACCTCGGCCCGGCTCCACTGGACGTCGCCGCCGGCGTCGATCTTCGTCACGTCCTCCCGGTAGAACCCGAGGAAGGTCTCCACGTCCCGGGCCCGGAACGCCTCGTCGTAGCGGCGGTACACCTCTTCGAATTCCTGCTCGGCGCGCGTCCTCGCCAGTGTGCCTTTTCCCGTGCCGTTCTGCTCCGCCATGGTGAAAGACCTTTCGTCGATTCAGGGTTGTCCGTCGAAATCGTATGAGCGAGATCGGGAACACCTTTGTTCCAGAGTGCGGAGAATGGCGCGCAAGTGTGCAACCTGGAAGTGTGGGCGGCGTCGGACGGTGCTCCATCATGGTCCTGAAAAGGAATGGAGGAAAAGTGTCAACCTATGACTACGTGATCGTCGGCGCCGGTTCGGCCGGGTGTGTGCTGGCGTCCCGCCTGAGCGAGGATCCCGACATCTCGGTGTGCCTGATCGAGGCGGGCCCCGCGGACACCGCGCAGAACATCCACGTCCCGGCGGCATTCTCGAAGCTCTTCCGGACCGCGCTGGACTGGGACTACGACAGCCACGACGAGCCCCACCTCGGCCGGCGCCGCGTCTACCTGCCGCGCGGCCGGGTGCTCGGTGGCACCAGCTCGATCAACACACAGATCTACATCCGCGGCAACCGGCTCGACTACGACGAGTGGAAGCAACCGGGCTGGAGCTTCGACGAACTGCTGCCCTACTTCAAGCGCTCGGAGGACAACGAGCGGGGCGAGTCGCACTACCACGGTGTGGGCGGACCGCTCGCGGTCTCGGAGAACCGCTCGCGCAACCCGATGTCGACGGCCTTCGTGGAGGCCGCGATCGAGGCGGGGCACGGCGCGAACGACGACTTCAACGGCGCCGAGCAGGACGGCTTCGGCTACTTCCAGCTGACGCAGAAGGACGGTCGCCGGGCCAGCTCCTCGACCGCGTTCCTGCACTCGGTGCTGGGCCGGCCGAACCTGACGATCGAGACGAACCTGCAGGTCCACCGGGTCCTCATCGGCAACGGTACGGCGACCGGCGTGACCGGGTACCGCCTCGACGAGGAGTTCACCATCCGGGCGGAGCGGGAGGTCATCCTCGCCGCCGGCACCTACAACTCACCGCAACTGCTGATGCACTCCGGTATCGGCCCGGCCGCCGGCCTCGCTCCGCTGGGCATCCCGGTCGTGGCGGACCTGCCCTACGTCGGCCAGAACCTGCAGGACCACATCCTCATCCCGTTGATCTTCACGCATGAGCACCCGATCAGCATGCTGGCCGCCGGCGCGCCGGAGAACCTGCAGCAATTCCTGTCCGAGGGACGTGGCCCGCTCACCTGCAACGGTCCCGAGGTCGGCGGCTTCGGCCGTACGTCCGCCGGGCTGCCCGCGCCGGACGTGGAGTTCCTCTCGGCGCCGGTGATGTTCGTCGACACCGGGCTCGGCATCCCGACCTCGCACGCGGTGTCCTTCGGCCCGTCGATGCTCACCCCGCGCAGCCGCGGCAGCGTGACCCTGGCCTCCGAGGACCCGACCACCAAGCCGCGCATCGTGCACAACTACTTCGCCGAGCCGCAGGACCTGGCCGACGCGGTGGTGGCCTTGCGGATGGCGTTGGAGATCTCCCGGCAGCCGGCCCTCGGCTCCTACACGGTGACGCCGTTCCGCCCGCCGGCCTCGGAGTCCGACGCCGACCTGGTCGACTACATCCGCCGCTACACCCACTCCATCTTCCACCCGGTCGGCACCTGCGCGATGGGTTCCGTGGTCGATCCCGAGCTGCGGGTCCTCGGCGTGACCGGGCTGCGCGTCGCGGACGCCTCGGTGATGCCGGCCATCACGCGCGGCAACACCAACGCCCCGGCCATCATGATCGGTGAGAAGGCCGCCGACCTGATCCGCCGGCCGGCCGCCTGATCACGGGCACACGAGAACGCCGCGGTCGCGCTCGGCGACCGCGGCGTTCCGGGTGAGTGCCGGCTACCGGGGACGCCGGCCGAGGACCGCCACGGACAGCGCGACGGTGGCCAGCGATCCCAGGCCGAGCGCGAGGAACACCTGGGAGTCGAACTCCTCGAACAGCCACACCGCGACCAGCGGCCCGAGTACGAGGCCGGTGTCGGAGAACATGCCGAAGATGCCCCACGCCCGGCCCGAGCCGCCGCCGTGCTGCTGGATGCCGGTCCGCGCGATGAGATAGATGTAGGCCTGACCGACCATGAAGAAGCCGACCGCGATCAGGCCCCACATGAGGTCGTTCACCATGCTCAACGCCATCGTGGACACGCCGAGCACGGCGAGCCCGGGTCCGGCCATGCGCGGCATCCGCCAGCGGCCGGGCAGCTTGGCGATCAACGGGTTGGCGGCCGCGAACACCACCATGCCGAAGCCGAGCACCCACGCCGACCGGCCGGTCGGATCCGGGTGGGTCAGTTCCAGGTAGAGCGGCACCAGCGGCTCCATGGCCGCCCAGAGCAGGTTCGCGAACAGGTCGATGATGCCGAAGAAGGCGACGGCGCGCAGCATCGTGGCCCATCGGACCGGCCCGGACGCGGGCTCGTCCTCGGCGGGCCGGCTGCGTGCCCGGTCGGGCAGGACGAACCACGCGGCCACCGCGTTGACCACGGTCAGCGCCGCGGTGCCGGCCAGCACCGCCTGGTAGCCGGCGAACGGGTGCACCAGCCCGACCAGGAACGGACCGCCCGCGAAACTCAGCACCGCGACGCTGCCCAGCTTCGCGTAGCCGCTCGCGGGGTCGCGCCCGTGCTCGGCTGAGATCACGGTCAGCGCCCGGTACAGCACCGGGGTGAGCACGCCGTCGGCGGCCCCCCAGATCAGCCGGCCGGCGATCGCCGGGTAGGCGGACTCCGCGACGATGATCAGCACCATGCCGGCGGCGGCCGTGGTGAGTCCGAGCAGCGCGGTGGTGCGCAATCCCCAGATGTCGGCGAGGAAGCCGCCCAGCGGCTGGCCGGCGACCTTGGCCAGGGCGAAGCCGACGAGGAACATCGTCAGGGTGGTCGCCGTCAGCCCGAGACGCTCGGACAGCCGGGGCAGGTACGGCAGCAACGCGGTGTAGCCGATGTTGGTGCCGACGATGGTGGTGAGCAGGAAGGCGAGGCGCCCCGAGTACCTCAGCCGTGCCGTACTGGTGTCGATCATCCGCGGGCCGAGTTCTGTGCGAGGTACTCGTGGATGCCCTTGTTCATCCGCTCCAGCGCCTCGGCGGTGTCCGGCCGTGACCCGACCAGGTAGACCAGCGCCCACACGTCGCAGCCGCGGAAGGCGTGACGTTCCTTCCAGGCGTAGTTGCAGCGACCGACGTTGATCACCGCGGCCTCGTGGGCGACCGCGTAGCGCACCGACTCGTACACCAGGAAGGCGTAGGTGTTCAACTCGTGCAGCCGGTCGTTGTTCAGCCCCGCGATGACCAGGCTGAGTTCGCCCCGGTAGAGGAAGCAGTAGAAGGCGCCGACCATCCGGCCCTCGTGCTCGGCGACCAGCAGAACGGCGCCGGGTGCCGCGGCCAGGTTGCGGAACATCTCCGGCCCGTAGATGTTGTCGGTGTGCTTCTCCGAGGACTCGATCGCCAGCGCGGTGAACTCGTCGAGCGCCGGCGTCATCTCGATGCCGGTCAGAATCTTGATCTGTACGCCGCTCTCCGCGGCCCTGCGCCACTGCCGGCCCAGCTCGCGGCGCACCTTGGAGGTCATCCGGCCGAGGAACGCCGCCTCGGAGCCGCCGACCGGCGCCTCGTAGGCCTGGTCCAGCAGGACGGCCTGACCGGACGGGCGGACAGCGGTCCAGGCCTCCAGCTCGTCGCCGGTGAGGTTGGCCAGCACGAGCGCCTCGGCGCCCCACCGTTCGGCCTGCTCCAGGCCCAGGTCCACGGTGCACGCCCGGTAGGCGGCTGAGCTGCCGCCCGCACCGCCGTGCACACCGTAGACGGTGGAGGAGAAGACCACCGGACCGGAGAAGACGCCCGGCACTCCGGCCACGTCCTCGTAGTCCCGCCAGATCGGCGAGTGGTCCACCAGGTAGAACGGCACCAGTTCGGACTCGGCGCCACCCTCGAGGATCAGGTGCCGGAACGCGCGTATCCGCTCGGTGTACACCCCCTCCCAGGCCCGGGCCCACCCGACTGTCGTGCAGAAGTGCCGGCCGTCGAAGGTTCCGGCCGGCACCGCGGCTGCCGAGTCGGCCCAGCGGGAACGTACGGTGTCAGACATAGCTCACCCTCCGGACAGACGGTCGAAGCGTCGATCATGAGGCGACGCTGCTCAGACTGGCGGTCAAAGACCCAGCCTGACGACCCGGCGGCGGCGATTCTTCTTCCAGAGAGCGGTCCTGCCCGGCGGCCCGGCAACGTCCGCAGCACAAGTCGACGCCATTGCCGGGCGATGGCATTCTCGGAGATGCGGCGCAATTTTCAGCGAGCCGAGGATGGCGTGGTGAAGTCACCCCGACTGCAAAAAGAAATGTATGACGCCGTCATTGTCGGTGCGGGTCACAATGGCCTCGTGTGCGCGGCCCGTCTAGCGCGGGCCGGCCGGCGGGTCGCCATTGTCGAGAGACGCGACGTGGTGGGCGGCGCCTGCGTCACCGAGGAATTGATTCCGGGCCACCGATTCTCCACGGCGAGCGTGGTGACCGCGCTGTTCCCGCAGGACCTGATCAATGATCTGGACCTCGCCGGGCACGGCCTGGAGATCGTGGAGCGGGACCCCTCGGTGACCGCGCTCTTCCCCGGCGGGCGCACCCTGACACTGGGCGCCGACGAGGCCGCCAACGCCACCGAGATCGGTAAGTTCTCCACCCGCGACGCGAAGGCGTACGCCGAGTTCGGGCGGACCATGCGCCGCCTGGCCCAGGTGGTCGAGCCGTACCTGACCGGCCCGTCCCGTACACCGTTGTTCCGGGACATCCCGGCGCTGCGGACCGCGCTGAGCACCGCCACGGCGCTGTCCGACGAGGATCTGCGGCTGCTCGTCACGGCGCTGTTCGGCAGCGCGCGGGAACTGCTCGACGAATGGTTCGAGTCCGACGAGGTGAAGGTGCCGCTGTGCACCGAGGGGACGACCGGCTTCGACGGCGGGCCGTCCGCACCGGGCAGCGCGTACCTGATGCTCTACCACCAGCTCACCACGGGCGAGTGGGGGCGGCCCGCGTGGGGCCACGTCCGGGGCGGTATGGGCGGCATCACGCGGGCCCTGGCCGCGGACTGCCGGCGGCACGGCGTCGACATCATCACCGGGCGGCCGGTGACGCGAATCCGGGTCGGGTCCGACGGTGCGGAGGCCGTCGAGCTCAGCGACGGAGGCGAGCTGACGGCGCGGGCGATCGTCTCGGCAGCCGACCCGCGGACGACGTTCGAGCGCCTCGTGGACGCCGACGCCGTGCCCGTCGGCTACCGCAGCGTGATCACCGGAGCCCTCTACCCGGGCATCGCCGCCAAGCTGCACCTGGCCCTCGATCGCCTGCCCCGGGTGCGCGGCCTCGACGACGCCGGACCGAACCTGCGCGGAACGATCATGATCATCCCGAGTCTCGACCACCTGGACCGGATCCACGCCGAGGCGCGGCGGGGCCGGGCGCCGGACGAGCCACAGGTGGAGTGCACGATCCCCAGCGTCCTCGACCCGGGCCTGGCCCCGCCCGGCGGGCACGTGATGAGCATGTACCTGCAATATGTGCCGCACACGCTCGCGGGGGCCGGCTGGGACGAGACCCGGGAGTCGTACATCGACCGCGTGCTGGAATACGTGGAGCCGTACCTCCCGGGCCTGACCGCCGCGGTCGTCGGTCGCAAGCTGGACACCCCGGCCGACCTGGAACGTGTGATCGGGCTGCCGGGCGGGAACCTCTACCACGGCGTCATGTCGCCGCTCGACCTGTTCGCCGGCCGTCCGGTCGCCGGGCTGCCCGACTACCACACACCCGTCCCGCGCCTGTATCTCTGCGGCTCCGGGACCCGGCCTGGCGGCGGCGTCTTCGGCGTGCCGGGCCGCAACGCGAGCGACGTGGTGCTGCGAGAACTGGAGGACGGTCATGACCGGTGACCAGTCGGCTGCGGACGCCGTGGCGCCGGACTACGGGCTCATCGCTCCCATCACCCTGCCCGCGGACGGCCGGATCCCCGACGAGGCCACCGGGGTGTCCAGCCCCGCCGAGTACGACGGGTACTTCCGCCTGCGCCGCGACCGGCCGGATCTGCAGGCGTGGTCACGGTCGTGCCTGGATGTGCAGCGCGGGATCCTCGCCGATCTGGCGCTGACCGACCTGTCGGCCGAGGACCGCTGCGACATCCTCGCCGGATGCCTGGTGGTGCTGCACACCACGCTCGAGCACTGGGTCGGTGTGTCCGGCACCCGTAGCCGGGAGGCGGCGTAGTGAGCCGGCGTTCCCCGGGCGACCGGGCTCCGGCCGGTCAGCCGGGTCCGCTGCGCGTCGTCGACGCGGCCGACACGGACCGGGCGGTGCTCCGCTGGAAGCTCGGCCACCAGCTGTTCCACCTGCATCTGACCGCGATGAACACGCTGCTGGTCGACGCCCACGCGGAACTCGAGTCCGGGCACTGGCCGGAGCTGACCGCATGTCTGGACCACCTTCGCGTGCTGTACGACGCGGCGACCGCGACGATGCGTTACGCCTCCGATTTCAGCCAGGGCACGTACGAGCGGATCATCCGGCCGTCGATGGCGCCGCCGTTCCTGAGCCCGGGCTTCTCCGGGACCCTCAATCTGGAGCACGAGCAGATGCTGGAGCGGTTCCGCGTGCTGCGCCGCCACCTCAAACAGATGCAGCTCGCCGGCACCGCGCCGGCCACGGTCGCCGAGGCCGGCGCCCGGTTGTGGCAAGCGCAGTCCCGCAACCGCAAGAACCATGTGCACGTGTGCGCGAAGTTCGTGCCCGAGGGCAAGTCGCTGCTCAACGACTACTTCCGGGAACAGCGCGAGAAGACCGACCGGGGGCAGCCGGCTGCGCCCGACGACGCGAGGGAAGACGACGTATGACTCAGTCCAGTGGCCGCGCCGTCCTCGTCACCGGTGCCTCCCGGGGGATCGGGCGGGCGATCGCCAAGGCGTTCGCCGCCAACGGCGACCGGGTGGCCGTCAATTACCACACCTCCGGCAAACTCGCCGAGGACCTGATCCGGGAGTTCCCCGGCGACGGCCACCTCGCCGTGCAGGCCGACGTCGCCGATCCGGAGGCGGTGGAACGCCTCGTCGAGACGACGGCGAGCGCCTTCGGCGGCATCGACGTCCTGGTCAACAACGCCGGGATCTTCACCGACGCGCCCGTCCTGTCGGCTTCCTACAAACAGTGGCAGGAGGCGTGGCGGGCGGAGGTCGAGGTCAACCTGCTCGGGTCGGCCAACGTCACCTGGTGCGCGGTGCGGCACATGGGTCCGGGCGGGCGCATCATCAACCTGTCCTCCCGGGGTGCCTACCGCGGCGAGATCAACAGTTCGGGTGGCGCGGCCAGCAAGGCCGGGCTGACGGCGATGGGACAGACGCTCGCGCTCGAACTCGGGCCGCGGGGCATCGCGGTGGCCGCGGTCGCGCCCGGCTGGGTCGAGACCGAGATGACCCAGCCGTACCTGACCGGCCCGGACTCGGACGAGATCATGGCGCAGAGCCCGTTCGGGCGGGTGGCCCGGCCCGACGAGGTGGCGTCGGCCGTCCTCTACCTCGCCTCGCCGGCGGCGGAGTGGGCCAGCGGCTCGGTGCTGCACCTCAACGGAGCCTCGTATCTGCACTGACTCTGTTCGGCCCGGCATCGGGCCGAGCCCGCCGGTCCCGGCGACCGGATCTCGCCGAGTCACGAAGGGTGCCACTGAACCTTCCCTTGGCGTCGGGCCGAGGGCGCCGGGCCGCCCGGTCCTGCCGCGGCGAGCAGGGTCACCGAACCCGTTGTGACGTGGCGCCGGACCGCCCGGCCCTCGCCGCGGCGCGCAGGGTCACCGAACCCGTTGTGACGTGGTGCCGGGCCGCGGTCCGGCACCACGGTGACACGGTCCACCGGTTTGGCGCCCTGATCGGGCGGACAGGCGGTCGCGCGACAGATGCGGCCCCATGCCCGTATACCTGATAAGCGGATAATGCAGGCAATTTCCGAGATGCACGGACATGGTGGTGGCGCCGACGATGTGGCAGAGCTACCCGGCTCACCACCACCCGTCGATCGGACGACTCCCCGCAGAGGTAGCGTACAAATGACTCATTCGAACGGTTCCGGACCCGTCGCCCTGGTCACCGGCGGCGCCCGCGGCATCGGCAGGACCCTCTGCGAGCGGCTCGCCCGCGACGGGGCCCGGGTCGTGGTCAACTACCGCTCCGACGCCGACGCCGCCCGCTCCCTGGTGGCGCAGCTCGAGGCCGGCGGCGCCACGGCGGTCGGCATCCAGGCCGACGTGAGCGATCCCGAGCAGGCGGCCGGCCTCGCCCGCGCGGCCGAGGAGCACTTCGGCGCGGGCGTGTCCATACTGGTCAACAACGTCGGTGAGTTCAGCCTCAGCCCGGTCGCCGCCACGTCCGCCGAGCGCTGGAACGACGTGATCAACAGCAATCTCAACTCGGCGTTCTACATGACGCGGGCCGTGCTGCCGTCCATGCGGGCCCAGCGGCACGGCCGCATCGTGATGATCGGCCTGTCCGCCTCCCTGCTGGTCCGCGGGGCGCCGCACATCGCGGCGTACTCCGTGGCCAAGACCGGGATCGCGGTGCTGACCCGGTCCCTGGCCGTCGAGGAGGCCCCGTACGGCATCACCGTGAACTGTGTCGCCCCGGGACTGATCGACAACGGCCACCTGCATCCCCGCCAGGCGGCCTGGATGTCCCGGCGCGTCCCGGCGGGGCGGCTCGGCACGGGCGACGACATCGCGGAGGCGGTGGCGTTTCTCGTCGCGAGCCGCGCCGACTACATCTCCGGCGCCACCCTCGCGGTGGCCGGCGCCTGGGACTGGGAGGACCGCCCCACCGATCACGACGCGGACGTGATCGAGGTATTCGAGGAGAAGCCGGCGAATGCCTGACACCGGCAGGCGCGCGCTGGGCGGCACCGCGGTCGCCGGCCACGTCGAGCACCTGATGATCCCCGGTCCGTGCCGGCTCGACCCGGCCGACGCCGAACTCCTCGGCGGACCGGTCCAGCCGCACTACGGACCGCCGTGGGCCGCCTACCTCGGGCGGGTCCTCGACGACCTGGGCGCACTGTTCGGCGCCGCACGCACCTACCTCCTTCCGGGGTCGGGCTCGGCCGGCCTGGACGCGGCGGTACTCAACCTCTTCGAGCCCGGTCAGCGAGTGGTCGTGGTGGGCTCCGGCTACTTCGGCGACCGCCTCGCCGCGATCGCGTCCGCGCACGGTCTGCGGGTGCGCGTCGTGCCATGCGTCCCCGGCCACCCGGTCGACGTGGACCGGGTGGCCGAGCTGATGCCCGGGAGCCACGGCCTGCTGGTGACCCACGTGGAGACCTCCACGGGGGTGCGCCACCCGGTGGAGCGGCTCGCCGCGGCGGCCCGGGCTGCCGGAGCGGTCACCCTGGTCGACGCCATCGCCTCAGCCGGCGGCGAGCACGTCGACATGGCGCGCATGGGCATCGACGCATTGGTCACCGCTTCGCAGAAGGGGCTCGGCGGCGCGGCCGGACTCGCCGTGGTGGCGCTCGGCGAGGACGGGCGGCGACGGGTCCGGAGCCGGTCGAGGCGCCCGGCCAGCTGGTATCTCGACCTGGCCACGTGGGACCACGCGGCCGCCGAGAGCCCGGACTGGGAGCCCACGCCGGTGACCATGCCGACCAGCCTGATCCACGTCCTGGGCAGCAGCGTGCGGCGTATCCGGACGGCCGGGGCCACCGCCTGGATCGACCGGCGCCGCCGCCTGGCCGCCGAGTGCCGCGCCGGTGTGCGCCGGCTCGGTCTGTCCGTGCCGGTGCCCGAGGAACACGCCGCGAGCCTGGTGGTCGTCGTCCGGCACCCGCGTGCCGACGAGATCCGGGCGCACCTCGCCGGCGCCGGGATCATGGTGGCCGGTGGGCTGAGCCCGTTCGACGGCGGAGCGTTCCGCATCGGACTCGTGGGGCGCACCGCGACCGCCTCGATGGTCGCGGTGCTGCTGGGCGAGATTGAGCGGGCCGTGCGGTGAGCATCGGGGAAGTAGAAGCGCCGGAAAAGGCGTGTGATGATCGGGAACAAAATTCGAGCGCGAGAGCGGAGAAATCACAATGGTAACCGTCGTGGAAACCTGGTTCATCAAGCCGGAATTCGTCGAGAAGGCGATTCCGATTATGCAGGAACTCGACGACATCGTCGGTCCGAATGCGCACGCCGACCCGGCCTGGGCCGGGCACGCCCATTTCTACCAGTACGACGAGAACCCGAACCACCTGATCATGATGTACCCGTGGCGCAGCCGCGAGGAGCACCGGCGGACGGTCGCCGTCGAGGACACCATGCTGGAATCGTTCACCGCCAAGTACTGCGAGCGGCCGCGGCGCGTGGAGTACCTCGAGGAACTGCCGGTCGAGGTGGACCACGACGACGATCACCACCACCACTGAGCCTTTTCCAACCTGATCTCGCAGGTCCGCCCGCATCGGCGTGGGGCGGTGATCGATGAGGGCGAGGCTCCAGGAGGACAGCAGACCGGCCAGCACCCGATGCCCGCGACCGGGAGCCTCGCCATGCTGTCCTGTCCGTCCACGATCTCGTTGTCCCGCCGGACCCTGAACCACCTCGCCGATCGCATCCGCACCGACCGCCACCAGCGCAGATCTCGATGGCGGCGGCTGAACCCGGGCCGCCGGGCACTTCTCGCCCTGGCCCATGCGGCGACGTTTCCGGCCGAAGCCGTCACGTCGGCGGAAGGCGGTCGGCCGGGCCCACGCCAGGATCCGCGCCCGCCGCGAACGGACGATCACCACCCTCAAGGCCTGGAAGATCTTGATCGGACCTGAACCGCCCGGACCTGAACCGCCCGGACACGAACCGGCCGCCCGTGCGAACACGGGCGGCCGTTTTGCTGGTCGGCGCGGTCAGATGGCGGTGTCGGTGGCGACCAGGTTCTTGTCGGCCGCGATCGCGGCCATGGTGCCGCCGGCCGCAGCGACGATGACGAACGGGGTCGGCATCGGCAGGCTCTCACGGTGCGCCATGTCGCCCGCGGCGTACACGCCCGGGACGCTCGTCTCGTGGAAGTCGGAGATCGCGACGCAGCCGTCCGGCAGCAGGCGGCACCCCAGCTGGGCCGGGATCTTCGACCGCTGCCCGAACCGCGACTGGGCGAACAGGGAACGCCGGGGCAGCGGCGCACCCGAGTCGAAGACCACGCTCTCCAACTCGCCGCCGGCCGACTCCAGCCGGACGACCTTCTCGAAACGGACCGGTACGCCGTTGGCCGCCAGCCGCGCCCGGGTCTGCTCGTCGAGCTGATCCCCGCCTCCGTTGGCGCACAGCACCACGTCGTCGCTGAAACGCCGCAGATGCAGTGCGAGGCCGACCATGACGGGATCGGCGTCCAGGACGGCGATCGGGGTGCCGCGGGTCTCGTACCCGTGGCAGTAGGGGCAGTGGTACACGCCGCGTCCCCACAGCTCGCGGATGTTGTCGATGGGCGGCAGGTCGTCGGCCAGCCCGGTGGCGAGCACCAGTCGACGCGCCTGCACGGTGTCACCGTCCGCCAGGGACAGCTCGAATCCCTCGCCGCCCTCCACGGCCCGCGCGTTGTCCACCGCCGCGTCGCGGATCTCGACAGTGGGGTACCGGCCGAGTTCCGCGCGGGCGATCGCGCGCAGCTCGCTCGGGGGCGTCCCGTCCCGGGTCAGGAAGTTGTGCATCTCCTCGGCCGGCGCGTTCCGGTATTCGGCGGAGTCGATCAACAGGGTGGTCCGGACAGCGCGGCCGAGGGTGAGTGCAGCGGACAGGCCGGCCGGACCGCCTCCGACGACGATCACATCGAACACGGGGACCTCCTCTCAGGGTCGCTGGACGTACGTACCGGGTCAGGATCTCGGTCGCCGCGCGGCCGCACGTCTTTAGGATTGCGCACCATGCCCTCGGGGCGCCCGGGAGAACCGTCGGGAAACGCAAATGATGGTGCCGCGTATGCGGCACCATCATTCAGCTGCGATCAGTGGATCAGTTCTCGCAGGGCTCTCCGAGCACGATCGACGGGGCGAGAGCCTCGTCGCGGAAGTCGATCGCGGCCGCGTCCGCGGCGGTCAGAAGCTGCTCGTCGGTCGCGGCCAGCACTGCGGTCATGCTCTCCATGACATCCTCCAGATTTGTTTGCCGGGGTGATTCGGATTCCCCCGCCGTGACATTAACAATGCGGCAACAGTGGCGCACCGGGCCACTCCAAAAATGCGATGGCACGTATCCGTACCCAGCAATACGGGAGTGGATTCGAGAGTGAACCATTCCCATTCTGAGGGCGATCGGGCGAATCTTTCCGACCCTGGTGAGGGCCGGGGCCGCCCGGACCACCGACCGGCCCTCGCCACGTCGGCGAAGGTTCGTCTGCAGGGGCGATGCGGAAGAGGTGAACAGATGACAACCGGCATCCGGACGGCTCCGCTGGGCTCGCTCGTGCTCTGCGTGTGCGGATCCAGCGCGGCCGTCTCCACCGGCCGGCTGGTCGAGCAGGCCCAGCGTTACGCCGACGACGTCACCGTGGCCGCCACCCGGACCGCGGCGGCGCTGTTCGTCCCCGAGCTGCCGATCCGGGTGTACACCGACGACGACTGGACCAGCGAACCGCTGCACGTGACCCTGCTGCAGCGGGCGCACACCCTCGTGGTGGCGCCGGCCACCGCGACGACCCTGGCCAAGGCCGCCGCCGGCATCGCCGACACCCTGGTGACCGCCCTGATCCTCACCCACGGCCCCGGCGTCTACTTCCAGCCGTGCATGAACGTGCGCATGTGGACCAGCCCGGCCGTCCGCCGGGCGGTCGAGACCCTCCGCGCCGACGGGCACCACGTGCTGACGCCCGCGCCCGGCACCTCGCGCGCCAGCCGGACGCCGGGGTCCGGTGTGGGGGAGATCCCGGGTGACGTCGTGCCCACCGTCGTGGCGCACGTGATGCGCAGCTTGGAAGAGGGTCCGGTACGGCGCAGCGCTTAACGTGACCCACATCTGACCCGGATGCGGTCGAGCCGACGAAGGAGCTGATGGACATGCCGAAGGTCTCGCGCGAGAGTGCCACCAAGTCCGAGGAGGTGGGCACGGTCAAGGATCGTTTCGAGATCCTCGACGGCTACTCGGCCAACTTCACCCTGTTCGAAGAGGACATCGACGCCACCCCGCTGCTCAAGGGACTGCCGAACGACCGCTGCCAGTCGCCGCACTGGGGATACGTCTTCAAGGGCAGCATGACCGTCCGGGTCGGCGACACCGACGAGGTCTACAACGCCGGTGAGGCGTTCTACACCCCGCCGGGCCACACGCCGCTCAAGCACCGGGCCGGCACCGAGGTGCTCATGTTCAGTCCGGAGAAGGAACTGAACGAGACCGGGCGGACGGTGCGCCGCAACGCGCGGGAGCGGTCCCTGCACGTGCGGACGTCCGAGCCGGAGGCGTGACCGCACTCGACCGGCGGTGGGAGCGGGTCCGGCGAGCCACCCGCGACAGCGGCGACCGTTTCGTGTCTCTGGTGCGCCACGCGGGACCAGCCGGGTCGGCGATGGCCACACGGGAGTGGACGGTGGCCGACTCGGCGGCCCACGTGCTGTCCATCGCCTCCTGGTACACGACCGTGTTCGACCCCGCCGCCCCCGGGCCGCCGGTCGACGGCCTCGCCGCACTGCTCGCCCGCACCAACGTCGACACCGTACGGCGTACCAATGCCGTTGTTCTCGACCAGTTGCCGCAGCGGGATCCCGAGAGGCTGGCCGACGCCCTGCACGACGCGGTGCACCGGCTCCTGGCCGCGACCGTCGCGGCCGACCCGGAGCGCCCGGTGCCCTGGCTCGGCGGCTCCCGGGTGCCGGTCATCGGCGTGCTGGCCCATCTGGTCAACGAGTTCCTGGTGCACGGCTGGGACATGGCCGGTGCGCTCCGCCGGCCCTGGCCGATGCCGGACCACGAGGCCGCGACCTTCCTCGAGGAGTTCCTGGTCGGCATGATCCGGCACGACTACGGAGTGCTCCTCGACCACGGCGGCCGCCCGCCGAAGCGCACCATCGGCGTGGAGTTCCGCTCGTCGTACACCGCACCGGTCGGCCTGGTGCTGCGCGACGGGCGGGTGCACGTCAGCGGCGCGGGTGATCCGGCCGACGTACGGGTGACGTTCCGGCCGTCCCGCCTCAACCTCATGCTGTTCGGGCGGCTGAGCGCCGCACGTGCCATGGTCCGCCGGGACGTCGTGGTCGGCGGGCCGCGGCCGTGGCTGCTGCCGTCGTTTCTCCGCTTCGTCCACATGCCGCGCAACTGACCTCCCGGAAGGAGGAGAGAAATGGTGATGAAGATCAACCCGGCCGAGGGCCGGGCCGCATTCGCGACATGGGTGAAACAGGCGCCGGACGACGACCTGCGCCGGCTCCTCACCGAATCCCGGGACGACGTCCTGGTGCCGCTGGTCGAGGGCATGCCGGAGGTGTTCCGGGCGGACCGCGCGGGCACGCTGGACATCGTCGTGCACTGGCGTGTCACCGGCCGGCCGGACGGCGGCGAGGACGTCTTCGAGCTGCACATCGCCGGAGGACGCTGCGTGGTGCGGGACCCGGGCACACAGGCACCGCAGCTGACCCTGTGGCTCGACGCCCTCGACTTCGTCAAGATGACCACCGGCAACGCGGGCGCCCGGATGCTGTTCCTGCGCGGCAAGCTGCGCGCCCGGGGCGACCTCGGCCTGGTCAACCGCTTCCCGGCGCTGTTCGACGTGCCCCGGCCCTGATCGCACACACGACGGCGGCCCGCCCCGGAAGTCAGGGCGGGCCGCCGTCGTGTGTCAGACCGGCTCGCGGAACCCGCTGGTGCTGCGGCGCCGCGCGGGCGGTTCGGTGACGTAGCGTACCGGCACCCCGCGAGCCCGGGCCGCCTCCACGATGCCCGGCACGGCCCGTTCGGCCAGCGCCGAGATGGTCAGGGCCGGGTTGACCGTGAGCGCGCCCGGCACGGCGGACCCGTCGGTGACGAAGATGCCCGGATGGCCGCGCAGCTCGTTGCGGTCGTCCAGCGCGGAGGTGCCGGGGTCGTCGCCGATGCGGCACGAGGCCAGCGGGTGCACGGTGTAGGCGCCGATCACATCGTCCGACCACGGCATCACCGTGGCCAGGCCGTCGCGCTCGAGGATGTCGCGGACGTCCGCGTCGGCCCGTGCCCAGCCGGCCCGGGTGTTCGCGGTGGGCCGGTAGCTAAGCGTCCCGCGGCTGAGCATCTGCTGCGACACCCGGTCGGCGTTGCCGGTCTCCGGCGGCGGGCCGAAGACACCCTCGTTGTCGTCCTCGGACATGATGAACACCGTCATCCAGGACTGCCAGCGGCGCAACATCTCCTTCTTGTCCACACCGAACCAGCTGCTGGGCCCGTCGGTGCCGGCCACCTGCGCCAGGATCGTGCCGAAGCCGGGCGGGAAATAGAGTTGTTCCAGGGAGTGGCGGCTGAACTCAGGCAGCGAGCCGTCGAGTTTGTCCCAGGTGGCGGTGACCGGCCCCTTGCCGATCTGGTACGCCTCGTACGCCCGCCCGTCCGGCCGGCTCAACCCGAACAGCTCGCGTACCTTGCCCTCGTCGACGACCGCGGTGTTCAGCCGCTCGCCGTTGCCGGAGAAATACCGGCCGACGGCGTACGGCATCTCACCGAGGTCCTCCTCGGACCGCTGCAGGATGACCGGGGTGGCGACCGTGCCGGCGGCCACGACGACCAGCCGGCAGTCGATCGTGCCGCTGCCCGTGACGACCCGGTAGTCCACCTCGTCCACGGTGTTGTAGTGCACCCGATAACCGCCCTCGGTCCGGGTGATCCGCTGCACCTCGTGCAGCGCCCGGATGGTGGCGCCGTGGTCCACCGCGGCCGGCAGGTAGTTCAGCAACAGGGACCGCTTGGCGTCGAACCGGCAACCCGACATCATCCAGTTGCAGTTGGTGCACAGGTCCCGGTCGATGGCGGCCGGCACCGGGTTGGCCGTGCGCCCCGCATGGTCGCACGCCGCGGCGAACAGCCCGCCCGCGTAGGTGACGTCGTTCCAGTCCTGCCGGGTCACCGGCAGTGACTCGCACACCATGTCGTAGTACGGGTCGAGTGCGGTGCGGTCGATCGCGCGCGGCCACATCCGGCGGCCGAGACTGCCCTGGCGCTCGAACGTGTAACCCGGCGCGCGGGGCGTGGCCGCGAAGTAGACCACGCTCCCGCCGCCGACGCAGTTGCCGCCCAGCACGTTCATGCCCTCGCCGAGCGTGAACTCGAAGGCCCGGGTGGCCGGACCGCCGAACTTGAAATCGTGGTCGAAATCGGCGGCGGTCAGCCAGGGGCCCCGCTCGAGCACCGTGACCCGCGCGCCGCCGGCCGCCAGCCGGTACGCCGGGATGGCGCCGCCGAAGCCGCTGCCGATGACGACCACGTCGGTGCTGTCCATGCTCATGCCGGATCCCCGTACTCGGTGGTGTGCGGATGGATGGTGGCCAGCTCCCGGCCGTAGGAGAAGTCGGGGAACCGCCACAGTCCGTCCGGGCCGGGCGGGGCGAACCCCATGCCGGTCAGCCCAGGATGGCCGGCGGCGAGGGCCTCGATGGTGTGGGTGGCGGCCCCGGTGTCCCAGGCCATGAAACTGAACATGGCCAGCGGCACCCAGAGCTCCTGCTCCGGGTGCTCGGGCACGGTCAACTCGGCGGCCAGCCGGGACCGGTCGCCGAAGCTCAGCGCGACGAACGGCGGGACACCGTCCTCGAGAACCAGGCCCTCCTTGTCGGCGAGGTTCCGCGCGTGGTCGTTGAGACCGGCCGCCAGCGTCGGCAGCACGCCGGCGATACCACCCTCCTCCGACGTCAGCAGATCGAGGGCGCCCGAGGCCACCGCACCGCCACCGGCGGCGGCGCCCGCGATCGCGCGGTCGCCCGGATACCGGCACTCGCCGGGGATGATCGTGTCGGCGAACGCCTCGAGGGTCAGCCGCTCGTCCTCGTCCAGGCCGCCCGGCAGCTCAGGCGCGCTCATACTGCGGCCTGCGCGAGCGCCGGTTGCCGCCACCGCTCGCGCAGGTGGCGGCACCACCAGTACGCGCCGCGGGCGACACACACGATGGTCACCGCGAAGAACAGCGTGTAGACGACGTTGAACTGCATGAGTACGCCGTACACCGCGGCCACCGAGGCACCGAACATGAACATCGCGCGGCCGGACGACGGCGTCGTACCGGGGTCGGTGATCATGTAGTTGGTGAACAGCACGAAGGCGACACCGGTGATCGGGACCAGCGCGCCCCACAGGGACACGTCCCAGATCCAGTGCCGGATGAGCGCCTGGATCACGAAGCCGCCGACCCAGCCCATGATCAGCAGGACCTTCCTGGTGAGCAGCGCGTTGAGCACCGTGCCGGCGGTGAGGATGACGAACGGGACCAGCACTCGGACCATGTCCGGCACGTTCTCGGTGAAGTGGTAGGGCGGCGCGATGTTCACCCACGAGAAGGCCAGCAGGGTGATGGTGATGCCGAAGTTCGACGGGTTGAGGAAGTGCCGCATCCGGCCGCTGATCGGCGCGCGGAAGACCGTCTTCTGCCCGATGGCCACCACGACGGCGAAGGCGATCGGCCAGAAGTGGACGTTGGCGTACAGGAGCATGTTGCAGGCGAGCGCGGTGATGTGCGTCGGCAGCAGGAACGTGTACATGCCCCATGCGCCGTGGCCCTCGTACGCCGGCCGGCGGCCCTGTGCCCAGGCGGCGACCTTCTCGATGAGGATCTCGGCGCTGTAGCCGACGGCCAGCGCCAACAGCGGCCACGTCCAGGGCTGTTCGAAGCCGAGGACGGTGTACCCGAGGATGTTGAAGACGCTCATCGAGATGGCGAAGTTGCGCAGCGCCTTGTAGCGGGGGTCGTTGCCGTCGACGCGCGGAGCGAGCGGCCGGGCGGCGGGCACCGCGGGGGACTGCGGCGCCGCCCGGTCGACGAGCCGCTGATCGGGAAGCGTCTTCTCCTGAGCCAGTTCCGTCATCGCGCCGCTACCTCCGTTGCCTGTTCGGTGAGCATCAGGTCGTGCCAGCCGGGATTCAGTTCCAGCGTCTGGACATGCCGGCCGCCGTCGAGGTCGACCCAGCTGATCTCCGCCGTGGCCGGCCGGTCGCCGTTCGCGCCGAGGCCGAAGAAGACGTCGAAGCTGCGCCGGCCGCTGTGGCCCCCGCCGCCGTCCACCTGGGCCAGCTGGGTTCGCCCGTCCGCCGTGGTCAGGCGGACCTTGGCGCCGTACGCCGGGGTGGTCGCCGCGCCGGTGGTGTCGCCGAGCGCCGGCCGGTGCAGCCGCAGGCCGACGAAGTCGCCGTCGCCGGGGTTGTCGTTGCGGTAGTAGATCGGCTCGTCCCACTGGCGCGCCACAGCGAAGTCCTGGCCGCCGTTGCCGTCGGTGTCGCCGACCGCGATGCCGCGGGTGGGTACCGGCACCGCCATGCCGAGTTCCTTGCTGATGTTGGTGAAGGCGCCGTCCTCACCGCGGGCCCAGAACGCGAGGGCCTCGTGCCCCGAGATGTCGTCGCCGGGGCGGGCGTGGGGCCACATGTCCGGGTTCTGCAGCATCAGGTCGTTGCTCATGGCCAGCTCCTGCAGCCACGACCAGCGGTTGATGGTGCCCTTGACGAACCCGTCGGCCTGGACGACCGCGGGGTGGCCGCTGTTGTCGAAGTCGGCCATCTTGGCGTCCCAGCCCCAACCGGTGAACGCCATCCCGTAGTCGGCCGCCTTCTGGTCGAACGGCGCGACGCCGGAGCTGAGCTTCGCCTTGGCGTCCTCCGCGGAGGTGGCGGTGTTCTTCCAGAGGAAGTTGCTCTCCTCGATACCCCAGCTCGTCGTGATGTTGCTGACGAACATGTCGAAGCGCCCGGTGCCGGTCAGGTCGCCGAACTCGACGGACATGCCCTTGAACGAGTCGTGGCCGAGCACCATCGACTTGGGCGTGGCCGCTCCGCGGCGGCCGCTGGTGCTCGCGAACTTGATCCGGCCCGGGGTGGACACGTTGTGGAACAGGTGGTCGTGGCCGAAGTCGTTGGCCAGGTACAGCTCGGGCAGCATGTCGCCGTCGAGGTCGGCCGAGGCCGAACCCAGCGTCCACCCCGAGGCCTTGGCCGGGTCGATGGCGCCCGGTTGCTCGCGATAGCTCGCCGAGGGCTCGTCGCCGCCGGTGGCCGCGATCCAGCGAAGAATGTGCGCGCCGCCGCCGTTCTCCGCCCGCGACATCGAGTGATTCATGCTGACGTTGGCCGGCGAGTCGGGGTCGAGCACCCCGCTGTCCGGGAAGTAGTTGAACACGCCGATGTCGGGGTGGCCGTCACTGTCGAAGTCGGCCACGGCCACGGCGTTGGTGTTCCACAGCGGACCGTGGTAGGTGCCGTCCGGCGAGGGCGCCTGCGGCACCAGCTCGGTGGCCCGGTAACTGGCCTTGCTCAGCGGGCCGGTCGCGCTCTGCTTGTTGAGGAACAGGACCGGGGTCCGGCCCCAGTAATAGGTGAGCAGGTCCATCCGGCCGTCCTGGTTGAAGTCGCCCGGATTGCAGCCCATCGGCGCGACACCCGGACCGGTCGGCAGCGGCGCCGGGTCGAGCACGAACGGTGCGAAGCGGTCACCGGTGCCGGGCGCCGGCGTGACGACGACCGCGTCGCTGCGGGTGTCGACCAAGCACAGGTCCTGGGCGGTGCCGGCACCGGTGAGGTCATTGATGGCGATCGCCGCGCCGACCGAGGAGACCCAGGAGCGAATGTGCTCGTAGTCGGTGTTGACCCGGCGCACGGTGTTGTGCGGCAGTCCGGGAGGCAGCGCGATCGGCAGACCGGTGAACCGGTACCGCGAGGCGATCTCGTGGCGCGCGCTCGCCGACGCGGTCGGCGTCTGTGCGATCAGATACAGCGCGCCGACCAGCAGTACGACGAAGAGCGAGGGCAGGAGCCGGCGCAGGAGTCCGGCTGGTTGGGTAGGCAAGGTTCCCCCTTACGTAGACGCGCGGGATCGCCACGGCGCGATTTCGGAGAGTCGATCCGATCCGGGAGCGGACACCGGCGGTCCTGTTTCATCGTCGGCCGACGGCCGTACGTATTGCTTCTCGTGCCATGCGGTCCGGCACGCCCGGGCCGCTCAGGCCTGGTGCACCGTCACCGGCAGGCCGCCGCGGATCCGCAGCGAGAGCATCGGTTCGGCGACGACCGGCTCCCCCGGCACACCGGTCAGGCGCAGGTCGCGGCAGAGCATGGCGAGGACCAGGACGGCCTCCAGCATGCCGAGGTGGTTGCCGACGCAGAACCGCGGTCCCGCGCCGAACGGGATGTAGGCGTAGCGGGGCCGGTCCGTGCTGGTGCCGGCGGCGAACCGGTCCGGTGCGAAGCTGTCCGGCCGGTCCCAGAACCGTGGGTCGCGGTGCAGCGTGTACGGCGAGATCAACACGTCCGCCCCGGCGGGCACGCGGTAGCCGCCGACGACGTCCGCCTGCACCGCGATCCGGGGCAGCAGCCACACCGGCGGGTACAGGCGCATGGCCTCCTCGATCACCGCGTGGGTGTACCGGAGGCCGGCCAGGTCACGGTGGTCGGGCAGCCGGTCGCCGAGCACCTCGCGTGCCTCGGCGTGCACCCGTTCCCAAGCCCACGGGTGCCGGTCCAGCAGGTGCAGGGACCAGCTCAGCGTACTGGCCGTCGTCTCGTGCCCGGCCAGCAGCAACGTGACGAGTTCGTCTCGCAGACGGGCCTGCCCGACCCGCGGGTCGGGCTCCCGCCCGGTCGAGGTCATCAGCCGCGACAGCACGTCGTCGGTGCCGTCGGCCCGGGCCCGCCGCTCCGCCACCAGCCGGTCGACGATCCCCGACAACCGGCGCCGGGCCCGGCGGAACCGCACCTGGTGTGGCAGCGGAATCCACATCGGCACCATGCTGAGCGTGGCCAGCTCGAACATCGCCTGATCCTGCACGGCACCGAAATCGCTGCCGATCCGCTCGAACGCGTGCAGGTCGACGTCGAGCAGGGTGCGCCCGAGCACGCCCAGCGTCAGCGAGGTCAGCTCGTCCACCATACGGACCGGCCCGGTGCCGATGCGGCCGCTCAGCCGGCCGACCAGCCGGGCACCCTCGGCCGCGATCGCGTCGGCCTGCTGGGCGACGCGCCGGCTCTGGAACGCCGGTTGGATGACCTTGCGCTGTTCCCGCCACAGGTCGCCCTCGCTGGTCAGCAGACCGTCACCGAGCGCGCGCCGTGCGTGCACCAGGCCGATCCCCTTGCGGTAGTTCGCCGCGTTGTCGGCGAGCACGTGCTTGGCGTGGTCGGGGTGGTTGAAGAAGTAGAGCGTCTTGTGCCCCACGGGCAGTCGGGACGCGTCGCCCCACCGTCGCGCCGCGCCGGTCATCATGGCCAGCCGATCGCGGTTCATCAGGGCCAGCATGCTCAGCGCCGCCGCCCGCGACGGCCCCGGAGGCGTCCGTCCCGCCGCCGTCGCGATCGCGGTCATGCCGCGCTCCCGAACCGGCCGCGCAGGAAGAACAGCACGTCCTCGTCGCTCGCGCCGCCGATGGCCAGCACCCGCCCGACGACGATGGTGTGATCTCCGCCGTCGTACGTGCGCCACAGCCGGCATTCGAAGTGGGCCGCGGCACGGGCGATCATCGGAGCGCCGGACAGTTCGCCGGTCAGCGTGTCGACGAAGGCGAACTGCTCGGCGCCGCGCGGCCGCCGGCTCGCGAAGTGCCGGGCGATCTGCTCCTGTGTGGCGCTGAGCACCGAGATGCCGAACATGTCGTTGCGCAGCAGCAGCTCGTGCATGACGGCGTCCCGTGCGACGCAGACCAGGACGAGCGCCGGATCGAGTGAGACGGCGGTGAAGCTGTTCGCCGTCATGCCGCGCGGCTGCTCGCCGCCGACGGTGACCACGGTGACGCCGGTGCAGAACGCGCCGAACGTCCGCCGCAGCGCGGTGCTGTCCTGTGCCCGGGAGGCCGGGACGTCCGCCCGCAGGCCGGTCATGACCGAGCCCTCGCCAGATGGTGCGTGTACGGCTCGAGGGCCTGCACCAACGAGTCCGGTACCCGGGTGGGCACCGTCCGTGTGTTCGGGCCGCGCATGCACGCCACCCGCTGCATGCCACGGGCCACCAAGGTCTCCCCGCCACCGGGCGTGAGCTGCACGTAGTCGAAACCGAACTGCAGCTGGGTCTGGCCCAGCTCGAGCAGCCGCATCCGGATCGACAGCTCGTCGAAGGCGGAGATCTCGGCGAAGAACTCGCAGTCCACCTTGAGCGTGAACAGCTTGAGGTCGTCGCGCAGGTCGTCCAGGACCGCGCCTGCCCGCTCCTTCAGGAACAGTTCGCGGGCCCGGCCCTGCCAGCGCAGATAGTTGACGTAGTAGACGTTGCCGACGAGGTTGGTCTCCTCGAACCCCACGACGTGCCGGTACTCGAAGTAGTCGTTCATGTCACCTGCTCTCCTCCGCGAGCACTGCGAACACCACCGGCGGCTCATCACCGCGAACGGTGGTCACCACCACACCGATGCGGGCCCGTCCGGAGGTCAGCACGACCCAGCCGGGCCGGTCGGACGTGCCGAGGACGATCGGCGCGTCCGCCGAGTGCCCGGCCTTGCGCAGGCACTCCACCGCCGCCCAGACCCGGGTCGCGGCGACGTCGGGCGACTCGGCACCGGCCGCGGTGATCCGCTCGGCCAGCGGATGATGGCGTCCGAGCAGCTGCCGCCAGTCCTCCGCCGGCCGGGTCACGACCGGTTCGAGGTCACAACCGAGCATGCCGGAGCCGGCCACCGCGAGGGTGAGCCCGGCACCGTGCGCCGCGCTGAACGAGCCCTCGTCGATCTCCGGCCGGCCGTCGGCCCGATGCCGCAGGCCAGCGGGCCGGCCCAGTGTCCGGTCGGCTGCGCGGGCCGTCCGCCGGCGCCGCGTGGTCACCTCGTCACCGGTCTCGTCACCCGCAGCGTCCGGCTCGACCACGACCGCGGCCCGGATTCCGGCCACGTCGCCGAGCCCCCGCTCCAGCAGGGATCCCAGCACCGCCGGCGGCCACGGCCCCTTGCCGTCCCGCTTGCGCACCGCGCGCAGGTGCAGGCCGGACCAGCGTTCGACGACGGTGCCGGCGGGGTCGCGCAGCGCGATGTCGTACACGTACTCGTCGCCGTCCCGGCTGCGCTCGGTGGCGCAGAAGCGCAGTTCGGTCTGCTCCGGCAGCCGCTTCCCGGCCGGGTCGATCCGGTCGACCCGTACCGGCAGCAGGGTGGCGTCCGGGACGCAGACCTGCAACCCGTGCATCAGGGCGTCCCGCACGCCGGGGTCACCAAGGAGCAGCTCACCGGGCAGGAAGCCGGCGAACCAGCCGGTGCCGGGCAGAGCCTCGACCACGGCCTCGACGTCGCGGGCCGCGGCCCGGCGGTAGCAACGCAGCCGCTGGAACCGGGTGCCCTGGAACAGCAGGCCACCGTAGAGTTCGGCGGCCGGGTCGAGCGGCACCGGCGGCAGGCTCTCGTCCACCTGCGCCGGCGGGCCGTCGGGCGCGCCCTCGGCGTGACGGTGCAGCCGGGCGCGGAAGTGCTCGGCGGTGAAGCCGGTCTCGGCGCTCTGGACGACCACGTCGACCACGTCGTCGTCGGTGCGTACCGCGCCTATCCGGATCGTGGTCGACCCGTTCGGCGGCACCACGATCGGCCGGGAGAAGACCGCGTCGCTGATCGCCGGCGGTTCGGTCCACCCGGTCAGGGCCGTGGTCACCTGCGCCATGGCCTCCAGGCCCAGGACGGCGGGGAACAGCATGTTGCCGTCGAGCAAGTGATCGGCCAGGTAGGGGTCGGTGCCGGCGTTGAGGTCGGTCTCGACGACCAGTTCCACGCCGTCGTAGCGCACCAGCGACCGGTCCACGAACCGCAGCAACGGCAGCGGCTTCTGATCGCGTGCCACGGTGTCGATCCCACCGGTGCGCCCACTGATGACCACCGTGCCCGGTGCCTCGGGGTCGGCCAGCAGCCGCCGCAGGATCGCCAGGCCCTGGTCCGGTGTGATCGCCGTGATGCCCTGACGATTCAGAGCCTCGACGACGGACAGCCGCTCGCCCATGCCGACGCCGGACCAGACGGACCACTCCAGCACCAGCGTGCGGCACGACGGGTGGTCGGCACCGTAGCGGGTGATCAGGTCAGCCAGCCACTCGTTGGCCACCGAGTAGTGCGCCTCCCCGCGCAGGCCGGCCCGGCCGATGATGCTGCCCAGCCCCACCAGCAGGCGCAGCTCGCCGGGGTCGACGGCGTCCAGCACGTGGCGCAGGCCGTCGACCTTGGGCGCGAGCGTGTCGCGCAGCATGCCGGTGTGCACGGCGGTCAGCGGGGCCGGCTCGTTGCGCCCGGAACCGTGCAGGATCGCCGTGACCGGGCCGCCGAGCCGCTCGGCCAGCCTGCCGACCGCGGCCCGGACCTCGGCGGGGTCGGTGACGTCGGCCCGCTCGTACGCGGCGGTGACGCCGCGCTCGGCGAGCCGGGCCAGGTTGGCCGCCAGCTCGGCATCGGACGCCGGGTCGGATCGGCCGAGCAGGGCGAGCCGGGCGCCGCTGTCCTCGGCCATCGCCAGGGCGCACTCGGCGGTGATGCCCTTGCCGCCCCCGGTGACCAGCAGCACGTCACCGTCGCCCAGCGCTGGAACGGTGCGGTCCGCGCGAACCGGCAGGGGCCGCAGTACGGGCACCCGGCGGGTGCCGTCCGCGGCGTACCGGACCTCGGCGAAACCGGTCGTGGCGGCGACGTCCTCGACGATCCGGCTGACCGCGTCCGGCGTCGGGGCGGTGTCGACCACGGTGACGCGGACCTGCGGGGCCTCCAGATGTAGCGTCTTGGCCAGGCCGGCGGCGCCCCGGCCGTGCTGGACGAGCACGAACCGGCTGCTCTCCGGCGCCGTGGCCGCGGTCCGGGCACCGGTCAGCGCGGTGGCCAGATCCTCCTCGGAGCAGTCCGCGGGCAGTGCGACGAGGACACCGCTGCCGACCCCGGCGACCTCCAGCGCCGTGCCCAGCGTGGTGGCGAAGCCGCCGTCACCGGGCGCGTGCACCTGCCAGGCGCCGCGCTCGCCGCCGCCGGTCACGGGCGGTACGGTGTGCTCGTCGAGGTCGATGCGCCAGGCCCGGACCCAGTCGGCCGCGCCGGTCACGGTGGGCGTGGCCACCGGTGTCCCCGGCCTCTCGGCACCGCGCAGCGACTCGAGGGTCTCGGCCAGTTCGCCGAGCGTCGCGGTGGCGAAGTTGGTGGGGGTCAGCGTGGGAGAGATCTCCAGGCGCTGGGCCACGGTGCCGACCAGCTGTCCCACGGTGATCGAACTCAGGTGCAGATCGTCCAGCAGACGGCTGCTCATGTCGATCAGGTCGACCGGCAGCTCGGCCCGTTCGGCGGCGAGCCGCCGCAGCAGCTCGGGCACCGACTCGTCGTCGCCCGCCACCGGCGCGCCGCCGGAGGGTTCCGCCTCGTCGGCCGGGCGCGGCGGTGCCGGTGTGCTCTCCGTGGGGGCGCCGGGCCGGTGCGCCCGGACCTGGGGCGCCTGCTCGGCGGGGCTCTCGAAGAAGCTGAACGTGGTGCCCACCTCGAGGGGCCGCAGCAGCCGGCCGTGGAAGAGCGAGGGCTCGATGGCGGTGGCGCCGGCGACGAACGCGGCGGCGAGCACCCGCAGCAGGCCGACCGACGACTCGTCGTCGGTGTCCAGCGGGACCGCGGGCACCTCGACCACGTTGCGGGCGAGCCCGCTGAGCACCCGGCCCGGGCCCACCTCGACGAGGAGGTCGACGTCCTTGGCGGCCAGGGCGACCGCCTCGGCGAACAGGACCGGTTCGGTGATCTGCCGTTCGAGCAGTGCGGCCAGATCGGTCTCCGGCGCCAGCGCCGCGCCGGTCACGGTGGAGACGACCCGCCGGCCGATCTCGAAGAACCGTTCCTCGCGCAGCAGCGCACCGAACGCCCCGGCGGCCCCGGCGACCAAGGGGGAGTGGAAGGCGTGCGACACCGGCAGCCGGGTGACGCCGATGCCCGCGTCGGCCGCGCGCCGGCATGCCTCGCCGACGGCCTCCTCCTCGCCGGCGATCACGGTCTGTGCCGGGCCGTTGTGGCCGGCGACGACCAGCGGCAGCCCGGTGATCAGCTGCTGTGCCTGCTCGGCACCGATGGCCAGACTCGCCATCGTGCCCGACGAGCTGTGCTCGGCCATGGCGCGGCCGCGCTGCCCGGCCAGGCGCAGCAGCGTCTCGGCGTCCAGGGCACCGGCCCAGTGCAACGCGGTCAGCTCGCCGAGACTGTGACCGACGGCGACCTGCGCCTCGATGCCGAGCATGCTGAGCACCCGCTCGCCGGCGATCGACCCGGTGACGATGCGGGGCTGGGCCACCTCGGTGGCGACGGTGTCGGGGCCGGCCGGCAGCGCGGCCCGCCGGTAGACCCGGTCGGCCTCGGCGAACCGGCGGCGCAGGGCGCCACCGGTGACGCCGCGCCCGGAGCCCTGGCCGGGGAAGAGGAAACCGATCCGGCCGTCGCCGACGTGCCCGAAGGAGGTACGGCCGTCGTCGGCGGACAGTGACGTCTCGCCGGCGTCGATCGCGGCGATCACGGCCGCCAGCCGATCGGTCGCGTCATTCGGCGACCGGACCACCACCGCGGCCCGCCACGGCAGGTCCCGCAGTTCGCCGTGCAGCGTCGCGGCGAGGTCGCCCAGCTGGGCATAGCTGACCGCCGGTACGAACCGTGCGGTCCGGTCCACGCGGTCGCGAAGCTGCTGCGGGGTCAGCGCGTCGAAGACCAGCAGCTCGGCGTCCTGCGCGCCGGCCGCCATGGCGTCGATGCGGGCGCCGTAGCGCACCCGCCGGGCCGGCTCGCCGCTGTCGAGCACGATGTGGGTGTTGATGCCGCCGAAGCCCATCGCGGTAACACCGGCGCGCAGCGGCCGGCCCTCCGGCCACGGCTCCGCCTTGCGCAGGATCCGCAGCGCCGGGTTGTCCGCGGCGAAGATCTCGTGCGGGTCGACGCACCCGACGGTCGGCGGGATGACCTCGTTGCGCAGCGCCATCGACGCCTTGATCAGACCGGCGATGCCGGCGGCGGCCTTGGTGTGGCCGATCATCGCCTTGACCGACCCGATCGCGGCGGGCGGGGCCGACGGGTCGGCGGCCAGCCGGTGCTCGGTCAGCGCGGTCAGTTCGTTGGAGTCGCCGACCTTGGTGCCGGTGCCGTGACCCTCGAACATCGACACCGTCTCGATGCCGAAACCGGCGCGGGCGTACGCCCGGGAGAGCGCGAGGTGGTATCCGCGGGTCTCCGGCCGGGTGATCCCGCCCTTGCCGTCGGAGGAGATGCCCCAGCCGGCCACCGAGGCGTAGATCCGGTGCCCGCCGCGGTGCGCGTCGGCCTCGCGCATGAGCACGACCATCCCGCAGCCCTCGCCCGGCCAGAAGCCGTTCGAGCCGCGGTCGTAGACGCGCATCTCGCCGGTGGCCAGCGCGCCGGTCTTGGCGAAGCCGATGATCTCGAACGGGTCGATCGACAGGTCGACCCCGCCGGCCACCGCGACATCGAGTTCCCCGTCGACCAGGGCCTTGCAGGCGGTCGCCACCGACAGCAGCGACGAGGAGCAGGCGCCGTCGACGGTGTAGCCGCCGCCCTTGAGGTCGAAGTGGTTGCAGATCCGTCCGGCGATGGTGTTGGACAGGCCACCGGCCAGGGTGTCCTCGTCGACCTCGGGGAACGGGCTCTTGTAGACCCGTTCGAGGTCGTCGAGCAGCGAGCCCAGCTCGCTGTCGCCGTAGCCGCGCTCGCGCAGCACCGCGCTCAGCGTGCGCTGCACGTAGGGCCAGCGCAGGCGGAGCACGTTGGCGCGGGTGAACTCACCGGTCAGGGTATTGCCGACGATCACGCCCGTACGGTCGCGGGGGAGCCCCTCGGCCATCGGGAAGCCGGCGTCGGCGAGCGCGTCGGCGGCGGTGTCCAGTGCCAGCCAGTGGGTCAGGTCGGTGGAGCGGTACGTGCTGCCCGCCACCCGGTAGGCGATCCGATTGAAGTGGTAATTGTCGATGACCGCGGCTTCCCGGGCGTAGAACCGGTCGGGCGTTCGTGGATCGGGATCCCAGTAGTCCTCCAGCCGCATCCGGACGTCCGGAAGGCGGCGGAACGCGCGCCGGCCTGCGATCGCGTTGTCGAACAGTTCCCTGGAGTTGGTGGCATCCGGGTAGCGACACGCCATACCCACCACGGCGATTCGGGACATGAGGATCGGTGACTCCTTTCGCGGCGTGCCGCGGTGCGACGCCGGCCCGGCACCGGCCGGGCGGGCGTCTGTGACGGGCGGTCAACCGGTGTGTGCGGCGAACGCCGCGGCGATCCGCCTGCGCCAGACGGTGTAGGCGGGGATGTCGGTGTCGGTGAGGTTCTCGCGGGCGCGGTCGGTGGCCGCCGCCGCGGTGACCACGTCAGTGCCGCAGAGCACCTCGGTGGCCAGTTCGTTGTGTGGGACGACCAGCCCGGCCCGCAGGCGGGCCTGCGCGGCGAACGCGGCACCCTGGGCCACCGCGCCGCGGTCGGGACCGGCCAGCTCGGCGAACCGTTCCAGTTCCGCCCGGGTGACCCCGCCGGCGTAGGTGGCGGCCAGTCCGGCGCCGCTGTAGAGATCTGCCCGCCGGGACGCCGGGAACGCGTCCAGCAGGGCGGCCACCCGCTCCGGGTCGGCACCGCCGACGAACCAGGTGGCCCGTCCGATGCCCTGGTCGATGACCTGGGCGGCGTGGCCGGCGGGACCCCCGGCGGGCCAGGGGAAGCGTTCTTCACGGTAATGCTCGTGGACGTACCGCCGGGTGTGGAAGTAGGCCTGGTGGAAGCCGTAGCCGTCGAGGACCAGCCAGCGCAGCAGGGGGTCCGGGGCGTACAGCGTGGACCAGCGGAACCGGGGCAGGCGGGCCATCGCCCAGCCGACACCGACGTACACCATGTAGATGTGTGCGGCGCCAGGGCCGGCCAGGAAGTCCCGTACGTGGTGGGTGTGGCCGAAGGGCAGTCCGTCCAGGACGCCCATCGCCATGCCGGCGCCCTCGAAGGCGAAGCCGCGGTAGGTGTCGGACAGGTCGGCGAGTGCCGCCGCGACGTCGTCCGGGCGGCCGGTGGCCGCCGCGGCGCCGTAGCCGGCCAGGAAGGACCTGCCCACCGTCTCCAGCCGCTCCACCGCGTCCGGGGACTTCACGTGGAACTTGCGGACCGCGACGCTCGTCTCCGAGATGTCGGGTGTCAGGATCTGTCGTCGCAGCCTGTGCCACGCCCGCATGCGGGCCTCCGTTTCAGCGTTGGGTCGGGTGTCTCACGCATGGCTGACGCGCTCGCGGACCTGCCGCCGCCAGGACTCGTAGTCCGGCTCGCCGGACGCCGCCGCGCTCAGGCTGACGTCGTCGGCCAGGGCGGCCGCCACCGGTACCGAGAGTCCGGCCAGGGCCTGCAGCGCGATCGCGGTGTGCTCGGCGACGAAGCCGGAGAAGTCGCGGGCCTTGGCGGCGAAGACGGCGCCCTGGGCGAGGTGCGGCCGGTGCTCGCCGGCGTCCTCGCGCAGCGCCTTGAGTCCGGTCTCGTCGCACCCGCCGGCGAAGGTGGCCGCCAGCCCCACCCCGCTCCACAGGTCGGCGTGCCGTTCCGTGGCGAACCGGCGTACCGCCGCGCCGACCGCGTCCGGCACGCCGCCGTGGATGAACCACAGTGCGCGGCCGATGCCCTGGTCGACGGCGCGGGGAAAATAGTCGGCACGGCCCTGCCACGGGTACGGGTCGGGCCGGCGCTGCCGGGTCACCACGGTCTCGGTGTCGAAGTAGGCGCGATCGAAGCCGTACCCGTCGACGGCCAGCCAGCTCATCACCGGGTAGTACGGGGTGCCGGTCAAGTCGGGCAGGACGGTGCGCCACAACGGCCGGGGGAGCCGGGCCATGGCGAACCCGATGCCGATGTACGTCAGGAACGTGTGCGGCCGCCCGGGGCCGGTGAGCAGTGCCCTGGCACGGGTGCCCCGGCCGCCGGTCATCGCGTCGCGGACGGTCAGGGCCATCGTCGCGCCCTCGTAGGCGAAGCCGCGCAGTTCGGCGTCGACCAGGTTCAGCCGCAGCGTGAGGTCGGTCAGCCGGCGGATGTCGATGCCCCATTCGAAGCCGCAGATCACGGCCTGCGGGATCCGCTCCAGGGCCCGGGTCGCATCGGTCGGTGTCACCGGGAAGCCACGGCCGGCGAAGCTCACCTCGGTCAGGGAAGGGCTCAGCACGAGCCGGCGAACGGACCCGATCAGTGTGGACATGTCGACCTTCCTGACATCACCGGAGATCAATCAATTGTGTTGTGCGGGCGGTCCTGGACGCGTCTCCTGTCGTGCGCCGTCGCCGCCCGCCGACTGCCGGGCGCCGATGCGCCGGGCGGCCTCGAACGCGGCCCAGCCCACGACCTCCACGAGCGCGTCGTCGCCGGGCAGGTGCCGCCGGAACAGGGCGATGGTCTCGTCGCCGACCTGGTGCGACGACACGGCGGTGAGCAGCGCCATCCGGCCGGTGGCGCGATCCTCGGGGCCGAGCCCGGCCAGCGCGTCCTCGCACCAGGCGGTCGAGATCCCGGCCTCCTCGCCGCGCCACCGGTCCAGGTGGTCGCGGACGACGGCACGGACCTCGGGCGACAGCCGGCGCCGGCCGGCCGCGTCGAACGCCGCGCTCGCGCGGGACACCGCGCCGGCGATCCACGGGTTGGCCGCCGCCCATCCCGCGTCCTCCGGCAGCGGGGCCGGTGGCAACAGGTCGAGGGAGAGTCCGGGCTCCAGGCGGGCGTGCAGGGTCGGGCGCAGCAGCCTGCTCAGTCCGCGCTTCATGCGGCGCCGGGCCCGGCCGGTCAGTCCGGGTGGCAGCAGGAAGGAGGACAGGAAGACGTTCACCGTACGGGTCAGGTAGTGCATCGCGACCAGGGTGCCCATGAGCTCGGCCCGGGCGGCCGGGGTGAGCCAGGGCGGCAGTGGCACGGCGCCCGGGGCCTCGTGCGCCGTGCGGGCCCAGGCGCTGATCGCGCGGATCCGGGGGTCGTTCATGTCCCCGACCTGGTCGGCGGCGAGCCGTTCGGCGTCGTGTTCGCCGGTGAACTCGTACAGGCTCACCGAGTGCATGTCCACGCAGTACTGGCAGATCGTCGCCACCGCGACCGCCGTGGCGGCCGCCTCTTTGCTCGCCCGGTCGGCGGCACCGCTGACCAGCACCGCCTCGCGCATGAGCATCCAGTAGGCGGCCAGGGACCGCGGTGACGGCGAGTGCATCAGAGCCGGTGGGATGACCAGCCGCATCTCCCCGGCCACCTGCCCGTAGGTGCGGCCGACCGGGCCGGTCGCGGTCGACGCCGGAACCGGGGTGACGTGACGGACCTGGCGTTGGACGGCGGATGCCGCCACTCGACCGGCGATCATCGGAATCTCCCTTCCGCGGAATTGCCAGTATCAATGCTTTCCCGTCGCCGCAGAGCCTTTTCGAACACGGGCCGCACGACGGAAGAATCGCGTGCCGGCACAACGCACGGGGGAAGAAGCCCGGGTTGCCGTGATCTTGGAAGACTGCATTGAACCTTTCTCGGCCCGGCATCGGCCGATGTCTTCCGGCCCGGCCCCCGGCGCCGGGAGGACGGCCCTCGCCGGGGGTGAGAAAGGTTTGTTTCGTAAATCTTGTGCGGCTTCATCCGAGCGGATCGAATCAAGGGGAATGATGAAATCCATCGCTGAGGCGAATACGGTCGCCGTCGACGACATCGGCGACATGCGGCAGCGGATCGACGAGATCGACGGCGCGCTGATGGCGCTGTGGCGGGAGCGGGCCGAGCTGTCGCAGATCATCGGCGCCACCCGGCTCGCCGCGGGCGGCACGCGGCTGGTGCTGAGCCGCGAGCGTCAGGTGCTGGAACGTTTCCGGGAAGGTATCGGGACCGAGGGCGTCCAGCTGGCGTTGCTGCTTCTCCGGGCAGGCCGGGGCCCGCTCTGACGGCCCGGCCGACCGGGCGAGGCATCGGCGCGCGTTGCCGTGCGCGCCGATGCCTCGCTCTGTGGTGTCCCCCCTGCGGCGGTGGAGGCGGGCGTGCGACTGGCGGCGGCCGCTCGGGCGACCGCCGCCAGCACGGCAACCGCGGCTACGCCGCCGCGAACTGTCCGGGGGTGCGTCCCTCGCCCGCCGGTCCGCGGTAGGCCTGGGCGATGTCCAGCCACCGGTCGGCCTCTGCGCCCGACGCGGCCAGCGCCAGGTCGGCGCGGTGCCGGCGGCGCGTGGCGAGCAGGCACAGGTCGACGGCCGGTCCGGTGATGCGTTCGTCGCTGTCCGCCGGGCCCAGACCCCAGATCTCCCCGTCCGGGGCGGTCACCTCGAACCGCAGCTGGACACCGGGCGTCGCGATCCCGCGGGCCTGATATCCGAAGTCCCAGGTCCGGGTGATGAATTCGACGGTGTGGCGCAGACCGGGCGGCGGTTCACGCCGCACGCCGAGCGCGTCGGCGATGTCCTGGCCGTGCGCGAAGATCTCCATCATGCCCGCGGCCGCCAGCACGGCGGCGGGCAGCGGACGGACCAGCCACGGCACCGGCTGGGACGGCGGCGTGGCGGCGAGCGCCTCGTCGACCGCCGTGCGCTGCGCCTGCCAGCGCCGGAACAGCACGTCGTGCGGCTCGGCGAGGTGAGGTGCCATCGCGTGGCGGACGTTGGCGTCGAAGTTGGGGCTGAGCCCGGCGGTGAGCTTCTCGAACTTCTCCGGCGCGCGGACGGACAACTCGGCGAGCTGGAAGGTCGCCGTCAGGTGGGCGACCTGATGGGCCACCGTCCAGCCCGGAGCGGGCGTCACACGCGTCCACCCCGAGGCGTCGAGACCGGCGACGAGACGGTCGATCCCCTCGCCGGCCGCGGTCAGTTGCAGATAGATGTCGGGCTTTGTCATCGGGTTTCCTCTCAGCTGCCACTCCCACGTCGATCCAGGAACCTCACGCTAATTCGGGCCCAACGCATTTCTACCTCCACATTGCGCATTCCCGAAGGTGACGGCGCATTGCGCACCGCCGGAGAGTTCGAGGAGAGCCACGTGGCAGAGAATCAACTCCAGAAAGGAACGACCCCATGCCCGAGACGACCAATCGCTGGCTTAATCGCGATCATCACCGTACGGCCCTCGGCGTCTACATGCTCATCGTGCTCGCCCACTGGGCCGAGCACCTCGTCCAGGCCTACCAGATCTGGGTGCTGAACATGCCGCGGCCGCAGTCGCGAGGTGTGCTCGGCCAGTTCTACCCCTGGCTCGTCACGTCCGAGTGGATGCACTATCTCTACGCACTGATCATGCTGGTCGGTCTCGTCCTGCTGCGGCCGGCCTTCGTCGGCCGTGCCCGCATCTGGTGGACCGTGGCCCTGGCGATCCAGGCCTGGCACCACCTCGAACACCTGCTGCTGCTGATCCAGGCGCAGATCCACCACAACTTCTGGGGCCAGCCGGTGCCCACGAGCATCCTCCAGCTGATCTACCCCCGGGTTGAGGTGCACCTGTTCTACAACTCCGTGGTCTTCCTGCCGATGCTCATCGCGATGTATCTGCACCTGCGGCCCAACGAGAAGGAACTGGAGCGGACCTACTGCGACTGCGTCCGCACGGATGCCCGGCTGATCACCGCGGGGGCCTGAGAATGTCCGGCCCGGTCGCCCGGCGGTTGACGGCCGTCCTGATCGTGCTGCCCGCCCTGCTGTGGCTGGCGACGGTCGCCGGACGGGACCGGGCCGCCCCACAGCCGATGACCCTGGTGGCCAGTGAACCGTTCGCCGGGGCGGTCCTGCGGACGGCGCCCACCGTGGTGGCGCTCACGTGGTCCGCGCCGGCCGACCCGTCGCTGTCGCACGTCGCCGTCGTGGACGGAGCCGGGCGAACCGTGCCGACCGGAGCGCCGGGCGCCGGGCCGGGCACCGTGCTGCGCGTGCCGATCGAAGGCGACCTCGACGGCGTCTACACCCTCGGTTACCACGTCGTCGGCGTCGACGGCGGCAAGGCCACCGGATCGCTGCGGTTCGCCGTCGGTGCCGGGCCGGTTCCGGCCGGCCCGGGGCCCGCGGTCGATGTGGAGGGAGCGCACGAACACGGTGTCGACCCGGTCAGCGCGGTCCTGTTGCTGATCGACTTCGGCGCGGTGCTCGCCGTCGCCGTCCTCCTGCTCCGCCGGCCGGGCCCGCGCCGACGGACCTGATCGTGGCCGGCCCGCGCGGGCAGGGCTGCTCCGCCGGCCGGCCCGGCGGGACTACCGCAGGAAGCCGCGGAAGTCCCGCCAGCCCGCCGCGACGTCGGCCTCCATCTGGTTCAGCCGGGCGGTGACCACCTGGTCGAAGCCGTCCATGAAGAACTCGTCCCCGGGCAACGGCGCGATCCCGGCACCACCGGTCACGTACTCCTCCACCACCTGGGCCAGCCCGCGGCCCGGGCCGATCCGGCCGGCGATGTACCGCTGAGCCCCGGGCAGGCCGGGAAAGCCCGCCTCCCGGTAGAGGTACACGTCTCCGAGGATGTCGACCTGCACCCCGGCCTGGATGTGGGCGGTCGGGCGCATCTCGTCCGGGCCGATCCGGATGAGTTCGGATTCGGTACCGAGTCGCAGGCTGTGCAACGCGTACCCGTAGTCGACCCGCAGGGTGGGCGCCCGCTCGGCCACGCGGTCGGCGAAGGCGCCCAGCGCGTCCTGCAGTTCGGCGCGCTCCGCCGCGGACAGCTTGCCGTCCGGCCGGCCGCTGTAGTCCTCGCGCAGGTCGAGGTGGTCGACCGGGTGATCGGGTGCCGCCGCGTTGAGTTCGGCGATGAAGTCGGCCAGCCGCGGCAGCCGTGCCGCGCGGCCGGGCAGCACGATGTAGCTCAGGCCGAGCCGGAACGGACGGCCCCGCTCGGCCCGCAGCTGCTGGAAGCGGATCAGATTGGCCCGGACCCGGCCGAACGCGGCCCGTTTGCCCGTGGTCTGCTCGTACTCCTCGTCGCTGAGCCCGTAGAGCGAGGTACGCAAACCGTGCAGGTCCCAGAGGCCGGGCTGGCGCCGGAGGGTCTGTTCGGTGAGCGCGAACGCGTTGGTGTACAGCACGAGCTTGAAACCGCGCCGGGCGGCCCGGGCGACCAGGTCGCCCAGACCCGGGTTGGTGAGCGGCTCGAGACCGCCCGAGACGTACATCGCGAAGGGGTTGCCGGTCGGGACCTCGTCGATGAGCGACGCGAACATGGCGTTGCCGTCGGCGAGCGCCGAGTTCTGGTAGCGAGCTCCGGTCACCCGCACACAGAAGTGGCAGCGGAACATGCACGTCGGGCCGGGGTACAGGGCGATGATGTGCGGGTAGACCACGTTCCGGTCGAGCACGTCGTCGATGACGCCCTTGCGCTCCAGCGGGAGGATCGTGTTCGACCAGTACTTCCCGGAGGGGCCGGCGATCACCCGCTCGCGCAGGTCCGGCCGTTGCTCGACGGTGGCCAGTAGACGGGCGAAGTGCGCGCGGTCCACCCCCAGTTCCAGGCGGGCGGTCTCCAGCGGCGTGAACGGGCTGGTCCCGTACCGATGGACGAGCCGGTCGAGGAGGGCGTCCGCGGGATCCACCGGAGGGTGCGCGGTACGGCTCTGCACCGAACCTTCTTCGCCGTGGCGAGAACGCGTCGGCCCGGCGCCGGTCGCACGATCGGGCGGCCTCGGCCCGATGCCGGATTGAGAAAGGTGCACTACGTCGGTCATGGCCGGCCTTTCGTCGAGGGTGCGGTCCGGACGGTCACCCCTGCCTGTGGCGCGCGGTCACGCCCGCGCCGTGCGAGACGGCGAACCGGATGATCGAGCAGATCCGGCGGATCTCCTCGCGGTTCACGGTGGTGCCGCTCGGCAGGGAGACGACGCGCGCGACCAGCCGCTCGGTGTGCGGCAGGTGGGGCAGCCGCCCGGAGCGGTAGGGCTCGAGCTGGTGACACGCGGGCGAACCGATCGGGCGCAGCGCCAGGACGTTCTCGGCGTGCAGGACGTCGAGCAGCACGTCCCGGTTCAGCCCGGCGGTCTCCTCGTCGATCTCCACGATGACGTACTGGAAGTTGTTGTTCTCGTGGAGGTCGAAGGCGAAGAAGGTGACACCGTCCACACCGGCGAGTTCGTCGCGATAGGCGTCGTAGTTGGCGCGGTTGTGGCGGACCGTGTCGCCGAAGGTGTCCAGCGAGGTCAGGCCCATCGCGGCCGCGGCCTCGCTCATCTTGCCGTTGGTCCCGCCGGCCTGGCTGACCGTGGTCAGCCCCTTGCCGAAGTTGTGCAGCGCGCGGACGCGGTCGGCGAACTGGTCGTCGTCGGTGACGATCGCCCCACCCTCGAACGCGCTGACCACCTTCGTCGCGTGGAAGCTGAAGACCTCGGCGGTCCCGAAGCCGCCGATCGCCCGGCCGCCGGTGGTGCAGCCGATGGCGTGCGCGGCGTCGAAGAAGACCGGGATGCCGTGGTCCGCGGCGATCTTCTCCAGCGGGGCGACGGCGCATGGGCGGCCCCACAGGTGCACCCCGACGATGGCGGACGTCCGTTCGGTGACCGCCCCGGCCACCAGGGCGGGATCGACGCAGCCGGTGACCGGGTCGATGTCGCAGAACACCGGTTCCAGGCCGAGCCAGCGGGCGGCGTGCGGGGTGGCCGCGAACGTCAGCGATGGCATGATCACTTCGCCGGACAGGTCCGCGGCGTGCAGCAGCAACTGCAGGGCCACCGTGGCGTTGCAGGTGGCGACGCAGTTGCGGACGCCGGCCAGCTCGGCGACACGGTCCTCGAACTCGCGGGCCAGCGGGCCGCCGTTGGACAGCCACTGGTTGTCGAGCGCCCAGTTGAGGCGGTCGAACAGCCGGGACCGGTCGAACGTGTTCGGCCGGTGCGAGGTCAACGGGTGCAGGAACGCCGCACGCCCGCCGAACAAGGCGAGGTCACCGATGTCGCGTTTCACGCCGCCCCCATCCTCCGCTCACCGTGCCGGCGCCCTCCACCCTCGTGAAGGCGGGCGGCCGCCGCATCTCCTCGATTGCCGGGCGCGGCAGGTCCGGCAACATCGGAGATGCCCGCCCGGCGGAGCCGGCACGACGATGACGGGATGCGGGTCCCCTTCCTTGACCTTCGCGCGCCCTATGCGGAGCTGCGCACCGAGATCGACGCCGCCTACGAGCGGGTGATGCGGTCGGGCTGGTACGTGCTCGGGCCCGAGGTCGAGGCCTTCGAGAGTGAGTTCGCCACCTACTGCGGCGCCGCGCACTGCGTCACGGTGGGCAACGGGTGCAGCGCGCTGGAACTGACGTTGCGCGCCCTCGGGATCGGGCCGGGCGACGAGGTGCTGGTGCCGGCTCACACGTTCATCGCCACGTGGTTCGCCGTGTCGGCCGTCGGCGCGACACCGGTGCCGGTCGAGCCGGACGAGAGGACCTTCACCATCGACCCGGCCGCGGCGGAGGCGGCGATCACCGCACGGACCCGCGCGATCCTCCCGGTGCACCTCTACGGCCAGCCGGCCGACCTGGCGTCCCTGCGCGACGTCGCGGCCCGGCACGGCCTGGCCGTGGTGGAGGATGCCGCGCAGGCGGCGGGCGCCGTCCACCGCGGTGACCGGATCGGCGCCGCGCCGTCGACGGTGGCGTTCAGCTTCTATCCGAGCAAGAATCTCGGGGCCGTCGGCGACAGCGGCGCTGTGGTCACCACCGATGCCGCGCTGGCCGGCCGGATCCGGCTGCTGCGTAGCTACGGAGCCCGGTCGAAGTACGCCCACGAGGTGATCGGCACGAACTCGCGGACCGACGAGCTGCAGGCGGCGATCCTGCGGGTCAAGCTGCGCCATCTGGACGACTGGAACGCCCGCCGCGTGGTACTGGCGCACCGCTACCTGAACGAGCTGGGCGCGGTGGACGACCTGGTGCTGCCGGCGACCGCCTCGTGGGCCGGGCACGTCTGGCACCTGTTCGTCGTGCGGTCGCGGCGGCGCGAGACACTGCGCGGCCTGCTCGGCTCGGACGGCGTGGAGACGATGCCGCACTACCCGGCCGCGGTGCACCGCAGCGAGGCGTACGCCGGCCTGGGGTTCGGGCCGGGGGCCTTCCCGCTCGCCGAGCGCCTCGCGGCCGAGGTGCTGAGCCTGCCGATCGGGCCCCACCAGACACCCGCCCAGACGGACGCGGTGATCGCCGCGGTTCGCCGGATCAGCTGAACACGCCGACGAACATCCCGCGGCCCGCGGGACCCTGCGGGAGATGTTCGACCGTGCCGCCCGCGGTACGGAAGGCGTCCTCGTACTGCTCGCGGGTGAACAGCGTGATGAGCAGTTCCTCGGTGAAGTGGCGCAGGCCGGCCTCCGGCTCGGCGACGGTGAAGTGTGCCGAGACGCGCGAGACGTCGCCCTCCCGGCGGGAGTGGGACACGCGCCCGATCACGCGCTCGCCGGAGCGGACCACGTCGCCCGTGACGTACCCGTCGGCGAAGGTGTCCGGGAACCACCACGGCTCCACCACGACGATCCCGCCGGGGCCGACGTGCGCGGCCAGGCGGCCGATCGCGGCGTTCAGCTCGGCGGTGGTGCGCATGTGCCCGATCGAGCTGAACAGGCAGGTGACCGCGTCGAAGCGGCGGCCGAGGTCGAAGGAGCGCATGTCGCCCTGGTGCAGCGGCAGTGACGGTGACCGTTGGCGGCCCACCGCGATCATGTCGCCGGACAGTTCCACACCCTCGACGTGGCCGAAGAGGCCGCGGAAGTGGCGCAGGTGCTCGCCGGTGCCGCACGCGACGTCCAGCAACGAGTCGGCGTCCGGACGGAGCTTGCGGATCAGCTCGGCCACATCGCGGGCCTCGGCCCCGTAGTCCCGGCCGCGGCCGGTGTAGATGGCGTCCCAGATCTCGGCGACCTCACTGTCGTACATGGAGGCCATGATATGGACGCCGGCGCATGGAAAACGGGTCCCGGCGCGCATTTCCGGAACTGCGCATTCTGCGAGAACGACGCTGCGCAATCGCGGAGGTGTGCCGCCGATCCGGCCCGTGCCAGGCTCTGCCGAGAAGTCTCTTCCCCGATTGCTGATGACGCTCGAGGAGCCCATGGTGGATACCGCCCTGAAACCGACGACAGATGAGCTGGTGAGCCGCGCCGCGAAGCTGGTGCCGCTGCTGCGGGAGCGGGCGGGCTGGATGGACGAGAACCGCCGGCTGGCGGACGACGTGCTGGAGGCACTCGTCGACGCGGGCCTGTTCAAGATGCGCGTCCCGGCTCGCTTCGGGGGTTACGAGTGCGACCTGCGGACGGTGTCGCGGGTGATCGCCGAGCTGGCCCGCGGTGACGGTTCGACCTCGTGGACCGTGGCTGTGTGGAACATCAGCACCTGGATCGCCGGTCTCTTCCCGGACTCCGCGCAGGACGAGATCTTCTCCACTCCGGGAGTGCGGGTGTGCGGCATCTTGAGCCCGACCGCCACCGCCGTGCCGGCCGACGGCGGCATCGTCGTCAACGGCAGGTGGGCGTTCAACTCGGGCGTGCAGCACAGCCACTGGAACACCAACTCGGTGATCCTGATCGGGCCGGACGGCGAGCCGCAGCCGGTGATGACCGCCATCCCGGTCAGTGAGCTGCGGATCGTCGACGACTGGTACACCTCGGGCCTGCGCGGGTCCGGCAGCGTCAGCACGGTCGCGGAGGACGTGTTCGTGCCGCAGGAGCGGGTCCTCGCGATGGGGCCAGTGCTGCACGAGCGGTATTCCTCGGTGCTCAACGCCGACACCCCGATCTACCGGGCCCCGCTGCTGCCGACCGCGTGTTCGACGGTCAGCGCCACGGCGCAGGGTCTGGCGAGGGCGGCTCTGGAGGCGTTCCAGGAGCGGCTGCCCGGCCGGAAGATCTCCTACACCGGCTACGCCGACCAGCGTGAGGCACCGCTGACCCACCTGCAGATCGCCGAGGCCACCGTGAAGGTGGACGAGGCGGAGTTCCACGCGCAGCGCGCCGCGACGCTGGTGGACACCAAGAGTTTCGGCGGCGAGAACTGGACCACCGAGGAACGGGCGCGGGTCCGGCTCGACATGGGCGCGGCGTGTCTTCGTGCCAAGGAGGCGGCCGACGTCCTCAACACCGCCAGCGGCGGGTCGTCGATCTACAGCCACGTTCCGATCCAGCGCATCATGCGGGACGTGCAAGCGCTCAACCTGCACGGCGTGATGCACCCGAACACGAACCTGGAGCTGTACGGCCGCATCGTCTGCGGTCTGGAACCCGACACCCATTACCTCTGACGGAGGCCGTCGTCCCGAGCGTCGAATGGAGCGAAAGAATGCGATTTCTCCGTGACGGCGACATCACCGTGGCCGTCGTCGGCTTCGGGTACGTCGGATCATGCCTCGCGGCCACGCTGGCCGACCGCGGTGTCGACGTCATCGGTGTCGACACCGACGGCAACCTCGTCGCCGAGTTGAACGCCGGCCGCTGCCGATTCCGCGAGGAAGGGCTCGCCGAGCTGCTCGGTGACGGCCTCGCATCCGGCCGGCTGCGGATCACCTCCGACTACGCCGAGACCCGGAACGCCGATGTGGTCCTGGTGACCGTCGGGACGCCGGTGCTCGCCGACGGCTCGTTGGCCGACGGCCAGTTGCGCGCCGCCTGCGCCGAGCTGAGCAGGCATCTGCGCCGGGGGCAGCTGTTCGTCGTGAAGAGCACCGTGCCGCCGGGTACCACGCGCACCATCGTCCGGGAGACCCTGGAGCGGTCCGGGCTGACCGGCTCGATCGACTTCGGGCTGGCCTTCTCACCGGAGCGGCTCTCCGAGGGTGTCGCGCTGCGGGAACTCAAGACCTTCCCGATCGTGGCCGGTGGCCTGGATCCGGACAGCGCGGCGGCCGCGGCCGAGTTCTGGCGCCGCAGCCTCGGGGTACGGGCCATCCCGCTGGAGTCGCCGGAGGCCGCGGAGATCGTCAAGCTGGCGGACAACTGGTGGATCGACGCCAACATCGCGCTCGCCAACGAACTCGCGAAGTTCTGCGCCGTGCACGAGGTGGACGTGATCGAGGTGATCGCCGCGGCCAACACCATCCCCAAGGGCTCCAGCATGATCAACATACTGCTGCCGAGCGTGGGGGTCGGCGGTTCCTGCCTCACCAAGGACCCGTGGATGGTGTGGCAGTCGGCGCGGCGGAGGGGCGTGGAGATCCTCACGGTGCCGGCCGCCCGCGAGATCAACGCGGGTATGCCGGAATACACCGCCCAGCTGGCACTGTCCGCCCTGGCGGACCTCGGCAAGGACCCGGACACGGCCACGATCGCGGTACTCGGCCTGGCGTTCAAGAACAACACCGGGGATCTGCGGGCGACGCCGACCCAACCCACGATCGCGGCGTTCACCAAGGCCGGCGCCGAGGTCCGCATCTTCGACCCGCTCGTCGACGCCGCCGAGGCGGAGGACGTGTTCGGCATCCCGGTCTCGGCGTCCATCGAGGACGCGGTGCGCGGGGCCGACTGTGTGGCCGTGCTCGCGCTGCACCGCCAGCTCGAGGACCTCGACTTCGCGACGCTGCCCGTGGCGGCCGACTGCCTGGTGCTGGACGGCCGGGCGTACTACTCGAAGGGAAAGATCCACTCGCTGCGCGAGCTGGGTTACCACTACCGCGGCATCGGGCGGGCGGCGTGAGCCGGGTGATGGTCACCGGTGGCTGCGGATTCCTCGGCAGCCACCTCGTGGAACACCTCGTCACCCGGGGTGACACCGTGACCGTCTTCGACAGCATCGCGCCGGGGCCGGATCAGGTGATCGCCCGCGACCACGCCCGCTTCGTCGAGGGCGACATCCGCGACGGCGACCGCCTCACCGAGACCGCCGCCGGCGCGGACGTCGTCTATCACATGGCCGCCGTGGTCGGCGTGGACCGCTACCTGGCGCGCCCACTCGACGTCATCGACATCAACGTCCTGGGCACCCGCGCGGTGCTCGACGCGGCCCTGCGCGCGGGTGCGCGGGTGGTGCATGCCAGCACCAGCGAGGTGTTCGGCAAGAATCCCGCCGTGCCGTGGCGAGAGAACGACGACCGGGTCCTCGGACCCACCACCACCGACCGGTGGACGTACTCCTCGAGCAAGGCGCTGATCGAGCACATGGTGTTCGCCTTCGCCCGCCAGTACGGGCTGGAGGCCGCCGTCGTCCGCTACTTCAACGTGTACGGTCCGCGCCAGCGTCCGGCCTTCCTGATCAGCCGGTCGGTGCACCGGGCGCTCAACGGCCACCCCGTACCGGTCTACGACCAGGGCGGGCAGACACGCTGTCCCACGTTCGTGGACGACGCCGTCGCGGGCACCGTGATCGCGGGCGACCATGTCGCCGCGGCCGGTGAGATCTTCAACATCGGCAGCATGCGCGAGACCACGGTGCGCGAGGTCGTCGACCTGGTCACCGAACTGGCCGGCGGCGAGGGGCCGCGGACCGTCGAGGTCGACACGAGGGCCGCCCTCGGCGCCCACTACGAGGACCTGAACCGCCGCGTGCCCGACAACACCAAGGCCCGCGACGTCCTCGGATGGGTACCCACCACCGACCTGGCGGACGGGCTGGCGAGAACGGTCGGCTGGGCCCGCGCCAACCCGTGGTGGCTCGCCCTGCCGGACAGCGGCGCGAGCTGACCACCGGACCCTAGCCTGGGAGAATGATGACGGAGCCACCCGCCGACTCGACCGCCGTGTTCGACGACGACTACCTCTACTTCTTCGCGGACATGCTGGAGGAGAAGGCCGAGGCCGATGCCGACCGGATCTGGAAACTGCTCGGCCTCGAGCCCGGGATGGAGGTCCTCGACCTCGGCTGCGGCCACGGCCGCATCACCAACCGGCTCGCCGCGCGCGGCTGCCGGGTCACCGGCACAGACCTGTCCACCGTGTTCCTCGAACGAGCCCGGCAGGACGCCGCCGAGCGTGGCGTGACGGTCGAGTACCTCCACGAGGACATGCGGGACCTGACCGGGAGCGGCCGCTTCGACCGGGTGGTGAACTGGGGCAACGCGTTCGGCTTCCACACCGATGCCGACGACCGCGAGGTCCTCGCCCGGATCGCCGAGGTGCTGCGGCCCGGCGGCCGGCTCCTGCTCGAGACGATCAACTATCCCCGGTACATCCGCGAGTACACGCCGTACTCCGCGACCGAGCGTGACGGAAATCTGGTGGTCGACATCCGCCGTTTCGATCCGGTGGCCGGCAGCAGCATCGCGACCCGGACCACCGTCCGCGACGGCGAGATCCGGCGTGAGCCGTCGTGGCACCGGCTGCACACCTTTCCCGAACTGCGCGCCTGGCTCGAGGCGGCCGGCTTCGCCACGGTCGACGGCTATGGGGAGGACGCCGCGCCGCTGACCACCGAACACCGCCGGCTGAACCTGGTCGCCGGACTCTGAACGCCAGGTCATGCGATGACTCAAGCAACGAGCGGAGCTGGACATGAGAATCCTCGTCACCGGGGGCGCCGGTTTCATCGGCTCGGAGTTCGCCCGCGCGGTGCTCCGCGACGAACTGCCGGGTTCCGAGGGCGCGCAGGTCACCGTGCTCGACAAGCTCACGTACTCGGGTAATCTCGCGAACCTCGATCCGGTCGCCGACAACCCGAGATACCGCTTCGTGCACGGTGACATCGCCGATCCGGCCCTGATGGACGAGGTCGTCGCCGGGCACGACGTGATCGTGCACTTCGCCGCCGAGACCCACGTCGACCGCTCGATCCAGAGTGGTCTGGCGTTCGCGCACAGCAATGTGCTCGGCACGGTCACGTTGCTGGAGGCGGCACTGCGGCACCGGGTCGGCAGGTTCGTGTGCGTCTCCTCCGACGAGGTGTACGGCTCCATCGCGGAGGGGTCCTGGGACGAGGGGTGCCGGGTCAACCCCAACGTTCCGTACGCCGCGGCCAAGGCGGCCTCGGACCTGATGGCGCTGAGCTACCAGCGCACCCACGGACTCGACGTGGTCGTCACCCGGTGCACCAACAACTACGGGCCCTACCAGTTTCCCGAGAAGGTCATCCCGCTGTTCGTGACCAGCCTGATGGATCACAAACCCGTTCCGCTGTACGGCGACGGGCGCAACCGGCGGGACTGGCTGCACGTGTCCGACCATTGCCGCGGCATCCAGCTCGTGTTGAACGGCGGGCGGTCCGGCGAGATCTACCACATCGGCGGCGGTGCGGAGCTCAGCAACGTGGAACTCACCGAGCGCCTGCTGGAGGCCTTCGGCGCCGGCTGGGACCTGGTCGAATGGGTACCCGACCGGCCCGGCCACGACCGCAGGTACTCGCTGGACACCACGAAGATCCGCGAGGAACTCGGGTTCGCGCCGCGGATCGCCTTCGACGACGGCCTGGCCGTGACGATCCGCTGGTACCGGGAGAACCGTGCCTGGTGGGAGCCCTTGCAGGAGCGTGCCGTCTGGTCCCGGCCGGAGCAGCGGGACGTACCCATGACCACCGTCTGAGGAGTGCGCCGATGAACCTGCCCGACACCGCGTCCCGGGAGGAGTGGCTGGCCGCCCGCAAGCGGCTGCTGGCCATGGAGAAGGAGTTCACCCGCGCGCGGGACGCGCTCAACGCGGAACGGCGCCGGCTGCCGATGGTGCGGATCGACAAGCCGTACGTGTTCGCCGGGCCGGACGGCGAGGTGAGCCTGCTCGACCTGTTCGGCGGCCACCGCCAGCTCATCACGTACCACATGATGTTCGACCCGGACTGGGACGCCGGGTGCCCCGGCTGCTCGCGGGTGGTCGACCACATGGGGCATCCGGCGCACCTGCACGCCCGCAACACGAACCTGGTGGTGGTGTCGCGGGCGCCGCTGCCCAAGCTGCTGGCGTACCGGAAGCGCATGGGCTGGACGGTGCCCTGGTACTCCTCCTACGGCAGCTCCTTCAACTACGACTTCCACGTCACCCTGGACGAGTCGGTGGTGTCGCCGGTCGTGTACAACTTCCAGGAGATGCCCGGCGAGTCCGGTGAGGCGCCGGGAGTGAGCGTCTTCCTCCGCGATGGTGACGTCGTCTTCCACACGTACTCGGCGTATGCGCGCGGCACCGACCTGCTCACCGGCGCCTCCAACTACCTCGACCTGACGCCGCTGGGCCGGCAGGAGTTCTGGGAGGAGCCGCCCGGCCGGGCCGACTCCCCGGCCGGTGCCTGGTGGCGCCGGCACGACGAGTACTGACGGGTTCGCGCCGCGGCGGTCGGGGTCGGCGGGTTCCTCTCGTACCAGGAACTCGCCGATGCGGCCGTCGCGGTGCTCGCCGGGCTGTTCCCGGCGCTGTGCCGGTCCCGCGAACGTGTCAGGGCGCTCCTGGCCACGGAGCGCCCTGACGAGTCGAGTCGCGTGCCGCGTCAGTGGGCCGCGATCTCCTCGCTGACCCGAGGCTCGGCGGGTGCCGCGACGGCCCGGGTCTTGCGCAGCAGTACCGCGGCGAGGACTCCCGTGGCGACGGCGAATCCGGCCCCGACGAGTAGCGCCGAGCCGATCCCGTCGGTGAGCGCGGTCAGCTCGTCACCGCCGCGCCCGGCGGACCGCGCGCCGGCCGACGCCGCGACCGTGGCGAGCACCGCCAGGCCGATCGCGCCGCCCAGCTGTTGGGTGACGTTGACCAGTCCGGAGGCCAGGCCGGCGCTGTTCATCGGCGCATCGGCGGTGGCGGCGATCATCAGCGCGATGACGCTGAGCGTGGCGCCGATCGCCGTGATGGTCAGCGGGGCCATCACGTCGGTGAAGTAGTCGCCGCCCACCTCGACCTGGGCCAGCCAGATCATCCCGGCGCCGGCGATCAGGCCGCCGGCCGCCGCCGGGAGCTGATATCCGATCCGGCTGATCAGCTTGGAGACCGGGGTGCCGAGCAGCGCGAAGCTCAGTGCCGCCGGCATCTGGGCCAGCCCCGCCTGGATCGGGCTGAAGTCCAGTACGTGCTGCAGGTAGAGGGTGAGGAAGAAGAACATCGGCGTCATCGCGCCCTGCAGGAGAAGGGTGAGGATGTTGCCGTTGCGCAGCGAGGCGATCCGGAAGATGCCCAGGTCGATCAACGGCTGGCTGCTCCGCCGCTCGAGCACCACGAAGGCGGCGAGCAGGGTCGCGGCCAGCGCGAACAGGCCCAGCGTCCGGGCCGAGGCCCAGCCGGCGTGCCGGGTGTCGATCAGCGTGTAGACCGCCAGGGTGATGCCGCCGGTGAGGGTGACGGCACCGGCGACGTCGACCGGTCCGCGGGTCGCCGGGGCCGCCGGGGGCAGCAGCCACGGCGTGAGCGCCACGATCAGGGCCACGATCGGAACGTTGATCCAGAGCACCGCCTGCCAGCCGAACGCCTCGGTGAACAGGCCACCGATGATGTAGCCGGTGGCGGCTCCGGCGGCGGCCACCGAACCCCAGACACCGAGCGCCTTGTTGCGCTCGCTGGTCTCCGTGAACAGGGTCATGACCAGGGCCAGCGCCGCAGGTGAGATCGCCGCCGCGCCGACGCCCTGCATCGCCCGGGCGAGGATCAGCCACAGTGGCTCGGTGGCGAGCGCACCGGCCAGCGATGCCAGCGCGAACAACGTCAGACCGCCGAGGAACATGCGGCGGCGTCCCACGATGTCGCCCAGCCGGCCACCCAGCAGGAGCAGGCCGCCGAAGGCGAGGATGTAGGCGTTCGCCACCCACGGCAGTTCCTCGGGCGTGAAGCCTAGGTCGATCTCCATCGACGGGATGGCGACGATCACGATCGCCGTGTCGAGAATGAGGACGAACTGGGTCGTGGCCAGCAGGGCCAGCGCGAGCCAGCGCCGGGTCGAAGGAGGTGGAGTCACCGTGTCTCCCGTGGTCGCGAAGGTCTCTTTGACTGTCGCGGGAGACGTTACGTAATTCCGATTCCGGCTATGTCTTCACGATTGCGCAGTACGGCAGAGCAATCACCGAGATGTCTCGCCCATGATTCTGTTGCGAGGCTTCCCCGGTGACCACGCCACCACCAGCCACGTTCGCCGAGGCGTTCCAGCGGACCGTTGCCGCCCACCCCGGCGACGTCGCGCTGCGCACCCCCGACGACAGCGTCACGCTGACCTGGCGGCAGTACGGCGACGAGGTGCGCCGGATCGCCGGTGGGCTGGCATCGCTCGGCCTGCGGCGCGGCGACACGTTCGTGACCATGCTGACCAACCGCCCCGAGTTCCACGTGACCGAGGTGGCGGCGTCGCATCTCGGCGCGGTCACGTTCTCGATCTACAACACCAGCTCGCCCGAGCAGATCCGGTTTCAGCTCACCCACTCCGGCGCCCGGATCGGCGTGTGCGAGCGACAGTTCGCCGAGTCGATGGCGGCGTCCGGCGCGCCGCTGGAGCACCTGCTGATCCTGGAGGACGGCGACCTCGCGCGCCTCCGGCCGGCGCCGGGCTTCGACTTCGACGCCGCCTGGCGCGCTGTCCGGCCGGACGATCTGCTCTGCCTGCTCTACACCTCCGGGACGACCGGCCCGCCCAAGGGCGTGGAGCACACCCACCGGGGCTGGCTCCGGATGGTCGACGCGGTGTCCCGGATCTGGCCGCTGGAGGCCGGGGACACCACCATCTCCTATCTGCCGTCCAGCCACTCCGGCGACCGCTTCTACCGCCACTACTACGCCCTCGTACGCGGTGCGCAGGTCACCTGCCTGGCCGACCCCGCGCGGCTGGCGGACGTGGTCGCCGGGGTGCGGCCGACCGCGTTCGCGGCCGTGCCCAGGACCTGGGAGAAGCTGAAGGCCCGCGTCGAGCGGGAGCTGCTGGCCGATCCGGGCGCCGCCGCGGCGTTCGAGGCGGGCGACCCCGGACTGCTGCGCGCGATTCGGGCGCAGACCGGCTTCGATCGCCTGAAGTGGGCGCTGACCGGGACCGCGGCCATCTCCGACCACGTCTACGGGTTCTGGCAGAAGCTCGGGCTGAACCTGGTGGTGGGGTGGGGCATGACCGAGTGCGGGCTGGGCACGGGATCCCCGCCGGCGGAGTCCCGGATCGGCACAGTCGGCAAGGTCGCCCCGGGCGCCGAGGCCCGCCTGGCCGCGGACGGCGAGCTGCTGATCCGGACGCCGTGGATGATGCGGGGCTACCGCAACGACCCGGCGGGCACCGCCGAGGCGATCGGCCCGGACGGCTGGCTGCGCTCCGGGGACCTCGCCACGGTCGACGACGAGGGCACGTTCACCATCGTCGGCCGCAAGAAGGAACTGATCATCAACTCCGGCGGTAAGAACATGTCACCGGCAGCCATCGAGCACGCCGTCGCTGCGGGCTCGCCCCTGATCGGGCCGGTACTGGCGTTCGGCGACGACCGGCCGTACAACGTGGCGCTGGTGACCCTGGATCCGGACGCGGCCGCCGCCTTCGCCGCCGAGACGGGCCTGGAGGCGGACCCTGCGGTGCTGGCCGCCGACGACCGGGTGCTGCGCGAGATCCGGGCCAGCGTGGAGGCGGGCAACCGGCGGCTGTCCCGGATCGAGCAGATCAAGCGGCTCGCCGTGCTGCCGGTGTTCTGGCGGCCCGGCGGCGACGAGGTGACGTCGACGATGAAGCTGCGGCGCGGGCCGATCGCCGAGAAGTACGCGGCGGAGATCGACGCCTTGTACGCACGTTCGGAGAAGTGACCCGCCGGCCGGTGTCCGACCATGAGAGCGCAGCCCGACGAGTGATGCGGAGTCCGTCGTGACGGTAACCACCCGAGCCGGTGTTGCCCCCGGCCTGTTGCGTGACCGGGCACCCGAGCAGACCTGGGAGCGGGTGCGGCCCCGGATGGGCGCGTACGGCGTCACCCGGGTCGCCGAGCTGACCGGCCTGGACACCATCGGCATGCCGGTCTACATGGCCGTGCGCCCACTGGCGACGACCGTGGGAGTGAGCCAGGGCAAGGGCGCCACACCGCTGCTGGCGAAGATCTCGGCGGTGATGGAGGCCATCGAACTGAGCATCTGCGAGCGCTACTTCACCACGCCCGACGCCTTCGTCGCGTCCGCCGCGGAGCTGGGCCTGCCGTACTCCACGACGGAGGTCACGCCCACCGAGCGCTCGGTCGTCTCCGACCTGTACCCGATGAGCTGGGTCCCGGCGGTGTCGCTGCGCGACGGCACCGACACCTTCGTCCCGCTGCGCTCGGTGGCCATGGACGGCGTCTGCGACGGAACCTGGCGCCCGCCCACGCAGTTCTGCTCGTCCAACGGCCTGGCGAGTGGGAACACCCTCGCCGAGGCCACCGTGCACGCCCTGCTCGAAGTGATCGAACGGTTCTCCACCGCGGGCATGGCCCGCACGCCGATCCGGCAGCGCCGGGTGGTCGACCTCGACACCCTGCCCGACTGCTGGAGCCGCGACCTGATCCGGCACCTGCTCGCGATGGGCTTCTGGACCGAGGTGGTGGACTGTTCGGCCGTTCCCGGTGCGCCGGCGTTCGCGGTGTTCCTCTGGCGCTCCGACATGCCCAGCCTCTACGCCGGGGGCGGATGCCACATCCTGCCCGAGATCGCCCTGCAGCGAGCCCTGAGCGAGGCGGTCCAGAGCCGCATGTCCGTGATCAGCGGCACCCGGGAGGACATCGCCGCCGTCTCCTACCGGGGCGTCCGGTATCCGGTCGCCCCGCCGGCCGTCGAGCCGAACCACTCCTGGGACCGGATCGAGGCGCCGCTGCTGGACGCCGGACTGTCCAGCGAGCGGCTCTGCGCCCTGCTGTCCGAGCAGGCGAGCGCTGTGACGGGGCTGCCGGTGCTGCGCGTCGACATGACACCGCCGGGCGAACCGTTCGCCACCTGCAAGGTGGTCGTGCCAGGCCTGCCCGAGGGCCATCACGAGGCCAACGAGGAGCTGCCGCGCCGCCCCGACCCCGCTACGGAGCACTCATGACCATCCACGTCTTCGCCGGCCCCTCGCTGGCCGACTCGCCGGTGCTCGACCTCGACGGGGTCTGCCCGCACCCGCCCATCGCCCACGGTGACGTCTACCGGCTCCGGCTCGACGCCGGGGAGGCGGTCCTCATCGTCGACGGCGTCTACCAGCACACCGCGCCGGTCCGCCACAAGGAGATCCTCGACCTGTACGCCGAAGGCGTCGCCGTCTACGGGACGGCCAGCCTCGGCGCGCTGCGGGCCAGCGAACTGCACGGCTACGGCATGACCGGGCTGGGCACCGTCTTCGGCTGGTACCAGGACGGCCGGGTGTTCTCCGACGCCGACGTGGCCCTGACCCACGGTGACGCGGATGTCGACTACCGCGCCTTCACCCACGCCATCGTGAGCATCCTGAGCGTCGCCGACCGTCTGGTCGCTGCCGGCCGGCTCGACCCGGACCTGGCGTCGCGGATCGTGGAACTCGCCCGGACGGTGCACTTCAGCACGCGGACGAATCGTGCGCTGCTGGCCGCGGCGGACGACGCGGGCCTGATCGGGACGATGCGGCTGATCGTCGACGAGCTGCGTCCCGACCGGCTCGGCGACATCAAACGCATCGACGCCGAGGCGGCCGTCCGTACGCTGCTCGACGGGGGGACGCCCGCTCAGCCGGCCGGCGAGGTGGTGGTGCCGGTCACCTCGTACCGGCGGGAGTGGCGCCTGCAGCACACCCCGGCCACCGACGACCCGCACGGCCCGACCGAGCGCCAGGTTCTCGCGTACGCGCAGCTGTTCCTGCCGGACTTCCCCGATCGGCACGAGGCACACGTGCTGGCCAACCTCCGCCCGGAGTACCCGCAACTCGCGCTCGACGACTTCCCCCCGCCCTGGCTGGCCGGGCTGTCGCCGGACGAGCTGGTCTCCCGTCGCATCCTGACCACAGGCGAGGCGGCCACCCTGGACGACAGGAGCCGGGCGATCCGTGTGCTCGTGCGCACCTTCCGCCGCCGCTCGGGCCGGCTCGTCTACGAGGAGCTTCCGGCGGAGCTGTCCGCCGACCTGCCGGAACTGATCCGGCAGAGCACCCGGCTGCTCGGTCTCACCGAGCGCGCGATGCGCGTCAACCCGAAGTTCCATCCCGGTGACGTCCCGGCCGGCTCGATCGACGCCATGTTCGCCGCGCTGTGGCGCACCGAGGAGCTGCCGACCCAGGTCCTCGACCGCGGGTTCCGGTCTCTCGGGGACTTCCGCGACCAGGCGCGACCGTACTTCATGGCGGCCCGGGCGGTGGTCGCGATGAACGACGCCCAAATGTGAGGAGTGAATGTCATGCGAGTCCTGTTCGTCGTCTGGCCCGGATCGGCGCACCTCCACCCGTCGATCCCGCTCGCGTGGGCGCTGCAGAGCGCCGGGCACGAGGTGCGTGTCGGATCCCACCACTCGATGGCGGCGACCATCACGTCCCTGGGCCTGCCCGCGGTGGCGGTGGGGGACCAGGCGCAGCCGGCCAAAGGGCCGGGGGCACCGTACCCGGAGGCCGAGCTTCCGAAGCTGGAGGGCGCCACCGGGCTGCTGGCCCTGGATCCGGCGCAGAGCGACCCGTGGGAGATCTTCCGGCATTTCCTGCTGCCCGGGATCTGGGACTTCCTGCCGCCCGGCACGCCGCCGGAGCACCCGCGCCCGGGCGTCGACGACCTGGTGGACTTCACCCGCCGGTGGCAGCCCGACCTGGTGATCTGGGACCCGTGCTGGCCGGCCGCCGCGGTCGCGGCGGCCGCCTCCGGCGCGGCGCACGCCCGGCTTCTCTACAGCCAGGACTACTTCGCCTGGACCGTCGACCGGTACGCCGCGTCCGCCGCCGTGGACGTGCTCGACCACCCGCTGGCCGAGGCGCTGCGGCCGGTGGCCGACCGGTACGGCGTGGAACTGACCCCCGAACTGCTCGTCGGCCAGTTCTCGATCGACACGCTGCCGGACGGGTTCGGCCTGCCCACCACGACCCGCCGGGTGCCGGTGCGGATGGTGTTCACGCCGACCCAGACGGTCCTGCCGGAGTGGCTGCTCGAGCAGCCGCAACGGCCGCGGGTGGCCCTGTCTCTGGGCCTGTCGCAGCGGGAGTTCATCGAGGGCGGCTGGGACTACATACCCGGTCTGATGGAGGCCGTGTCCACGCTCGACATCGAGGTGGTCGCGACCCTGAACGCGGCGCAGCTGGCCGATCTGGACAGCCTGCCGGCCAATGTGCGGACCGTCGACTACCTGCCGCTCAACCAGCTGCTGCCGACGTGCTCGGCGCTGGTGCACCACGGCGGTGTCGGCACGTTCGCGTCGGCGGCGAATCACCGGGTTCCGCAGCTGATCACCGACATGGAAGCGCCGGTCTCGATGAAGTACCCGGTGGCGCCGTCCACCGCGGCGTACGTGACCGGGCGGGGCGCCGGCCTCACGCTGGACATCGCCGGCTCGCCCGACGCGATGCGCAAGCAGCTCGAGCTGGTGCTCACCGATCCGTCCTTCCGGCAGGGCGCGGACCGGGTGTACGAGGATCTGCTGGCCATGCCCAGCCCGGTCGACGTCGTTCCGGTGCTGGAGCGGCTGACCGCACAGATGCGACCCCGCTGCGCGTGATGAGGATCCGGCCGTTGGCTGTCGGTGGTGCCCTGGAGATCACCCCGGTGCAGCACCGCGACGCGCGCGGGATGCTGCTGGAGTGCTACCGCCGCGACGAGTTCGCCCGGTTGCTGGGTCACCCGGTCGAACTCGTCCAGGCGAACCTGTCCACCTCGGCCCGCGGCGTGGTGCGCGGGATCCACTTCGCGGATGTGCCACCGGGCCAGGCGAAGCTGGTGACCTGCGTGGCGGGCGCGGTGCTCGACGTGGCGGTGGACCTGCGGGTGGGCTCGCCCACCTTCGGCCGGTGGGAGGCGGTGCGCCTGGACGACGAGGACCGGCGCGCCGTCTACCTGGCCGAGGGCCTGGGGCACGCGTTCTGCGCGCTGACCGAGGGCGCCACCATGATGTACCTGTGCTCGGCGGAGTACCGCCCCGGGCACGAGCACGGCGTCGACCCGCTCGACCCTTCGCTCGGCATCCCGTGGCCGACCACGGAGCCGCGACTGTCCGGCAAAGACGCCGCAGCGCCCGGTCTCGCCGCGGCCGAGGCGGCCGGGTTGCTGCCGGGCTACGACGACTGCCGGGCGTATCTCGATGCACGCCGCACCGGCCTCGGCACACGTCGTACGAACTGAGAACGCGGCCCGCCGATCGGCGGGCCGCGGTCTGTGTCGTGCGGGTCAGACGACGTGCACCTCGGGCACATACAGGATCCAGCGGCCGCCGGCGGCGCGGAACGCGCGCTCCTTGGCGATGATCTCCTCGGCGTGGTTCCAGGCGAACAGCACCGCGTAGTCCGGGTACGGCTCGCCGAACGCCGACGGCGGAAGGATCGGGATGTGCGACGCCGGGAGCAGGCGTCCCTGCTTGACCGGTGTCGAGTCACAGACGTACGGGATGAGGTCGCGCGTGATGCCCCCGTAGTTGATGACGGTGGCACTCTTCGACGTCGCGCCGTACCCGACCACCCGGCGGCCCTCCGCCCGCAACCGCCGCAGCAGCTCCACCAGCGCGGTGCAGGCGCTGTCCGCCCGGGCGGTGAACGCGTCCAGCGTGGCCGGCGCGGTCAGCGCGGCGGCGCTCTCCTGGGCCAGCAGCTCCTCGACGGCGGGGGAACGTCGTCGCCGCCCGGCTCGCGCCAGGTGGTAGCGCATCGAGCCGCCGTGCACGTCGAGGTGCCGCACGTCGACCAGTTCGAGGCCGAACCGCTCACCGAGGGTGGCCACCGACCGTGCACAGAAGAGGTAGAAGTGCTCGTCGTAGATCTGGTCGAAGGCGGTCCGGCGCAGGATGTCACCGAGGTAGCGGTCCTCGAGGATCAGCACGCCGTCCTCGGTCAGCAACGCGCCGACGCCGCGCAGCACCGAGTCGAGGTAGGCCAGGTGGCTCACCGTGTTGGCCGAGAAGATGACGTCGGCCCGGCCCTCCTCGGCGGCGATCGCCCGGGCGGTCTCCTCCTCGAAGTACGCGGTCCGCACCCGGACGCCGGCCGTGCGGGCGTCGGCGTTGCCGGTGACGCCCGGATCGACGCCGAGGTGCCGCACGCCCGCCTCGGCGACCGCGCGGAGCATGGTCCCGTCGTTGCTGCCGATCTCGACCAGGAACGGGTCGGGCCCGGTCAACTCGGTCCCCAGCAGGTCCTGGGCCAGCGACCGGAAGTGCTTGACCATGAAGGACGACATCGACGACCGGTACGGGTAGTCGGCGTGGAACATCTTCTCCCGCGGAACCTCCTCGACCAGCTGCACCATCGTGCACGACCGGCACGCCCCGGCGGCCAGGTGGAAGAAGACCTCGTTGCCGGCCTCCTCAGGCCGGGGGAAGGTGTCGGAGACCGGCTGGCGCCCGAAGTCGATGAACGGGCGCACCGGGCCGGCGCAGATCCGGCAGGTGGCTTGCGGCGCGGCGGTCACGACCGGCTGCCGATGAACAGGCCGGGGCTGTTCGGCCGCCCGGTGGCGAGCTGGAAGCCGTTGATCAGCTCGACCGTGCATCCGGCGCCGCGGAACGCGTCCGCGTACTGCTCCCGGGTGAACAGGGTCTGCATGAGCACCTCACTGAAGTCGCGGATCCCGTTGCCGTCGGCCACGGTGAACCGGACTTCGTGGCGGGTCCGGCCGTCGACCTCGCGGGAGTGGGTCACCCGGGATACGACCCGGCCGTCCTCGTGCATGGTGTGGCCGCCCACGTGCCCGTCGATGAAGTTGTCCGGGAACCACCACGGCTCGACGACGAGCACGCCGCCCGGATTCAGGTGCGCCGCCATCCGGCCCACCGCCGCCTGCAGTTCCGCCTCGGTGGCCATGCACGCCACCGAATTGCCCATGCAGGTGACCGCGTCGAAGGTCCTGCCGAGGTCGAAGTCGCGCATGTCCCCGGCATGCAGCGAGCGGCCGGGCAGCCTGCGCCGGGCGACGGCCAGCATGTCGGGGGAGTACTCGACGCCCGCCACCGGGTCGAAGAACTCCTCGAGGGTCGCCAGGTGGGCGCCGGTGCCGCACGCGACGTCGAGCAACGACCGCGCGCCGGGCGACCAGTGGCGGATCAGTGTGACGAGCTGCTCGGCCTCGTCGGCGAAGTCCTTGCCCCGGCTGCGGAACACCGGGTCGTAGACCTCGGCGTGATCGGCTCCGTACAGCATCGGTTCCCTCCCGGTTCAGAGCGCGGGCGCCGTCGCCAGCGCGTCGGTCAGAGCGGCGGCCACGGAATCCACGTCCGCGTCGGACAGTCCTTGGTGCTGCGGCAGGCAGAGCGTCGCGGCGGCGGCGTGCTCGGCCCGTGGCAGGCGCACCCCCGACCCGTACGCGGCAACCTCGTGCAGCAGGGGGTAGCGGAACGTCGTGTAGATCCCGTTCTCGTAGAGTTCGCGGGCCACCCGGTCGCGCACCGACGGATCCATCTGGACGGCGTAGAGGAAGTGCGAGTGCTCGTGCCCGGCCGGCGGGCGGGGCGGCAGCCGCACCGCTTTCACCTCCGCCAGCGCGGCGTCGTAGCGGGCGGCCACCTCGCGGCGCCGCCGGACGAACGCGCCGAGCCGCTCCAGCTGCACGCACCCGATCGCGGCCAGCACGTCGTTGAGCACCGCGCGCCGCGAGAACGAGCTGACGTCGAAGTCCCACCATCGGGTCGCGACGCGCATCGCCTGGTCGAAGCCGCTGCGCTGCTCCATGCCCAGGAACGCCAGCCGGGCGGCGCGTTCGGCGAGTGCCGGGTCGCGGGCCCAGAGCATTCCGCCGTCCACGGAGACCGCGATCTTGCCGTGGTCGAAGCTCCACACACCGATGTCACCGAAGGTGCCGCATGCCTGCCCGTCCACCCGGGAGGCGACAGCGTTCGCCGCGTCCTCAATGAGCGGGAGGCCGCGGCGCCGGCACAGGTCGGCGATGGCCGCGATGTCGCCCGGGTGGCCGGCGTAGTGCAGTACCAGGACGGCCCGGGTGGCCGGGGTGAGGCAGGCGGCGACGTCCTCGGCGCTCGGGTTGAGGGTGTGCGGGTCGACGTCGCAGAAGACCGGCCGGGCGCCGCTGGCGGCGACGGCGTTGGCGGCGCCGACGAAGTGGACGGTGGGCATCACCACCTCGTCGCCGGGGCCGAGGCCGAGCAGCTGCACGGCGATGAAGGTCGCCTCGGTGCAGGTGCTCGTCGAGGTCACCTGCCCGGGGTCCGCGCCGAGGTGCTCGGCGAACATCCGCTCGAACCGGGCTGTTCGGGGGCCCCGGCCGATCCAGCGGCTCTCGAAGACCTCGCGGACCGCGGCCAGCTCCGCCTCACCGAGTTCGGGCTGCATCACGTTGATCGTCGTGGCCATGTCACTCTCATCTGCTCGCGAGGGCATGCGGCGGGGGAACAGCGCGGTGGCCGTCGTTCCGGCGACACCGCGATCGTGGATCGGTGTCAGCGGTGGATGACTCGGTCACCGTAGGCAGCGGCGAGAGGGCCCTTCAAGACGTCGCGGGCAGGTCCGCAACCTCGGAGAACGCGGATGCCGGGCGGGTCGTCGCGACGACCGGACGTCGGACGCATCTGTTGACCCGGCCACCCTCATGCGTTACTACGCGCGACCCGGCGCCGGCGGGCCAGTGGTGGTGGGTCTCGCACGACCGGGTGTTCCGGGAACGCTGGACCGGCACCGAGGTGGCATCGGAAGCGGGACGGCTGCCGGCGCCTCGCGGCTGGGACCGCCCGAGTGCGCCGAGGTCCGGCGGCTGAACGCCACCGATCCAGGCAGCGTGATGGTCACAAGCGGGCGGGCCGTCATCGCGTTCAGGGATGGTGTGCGGGGTCCGGCGAGCCCGCAGCGACTGGCGGTTCGCCGTGTCGACCCGTACGCCTTCGTCCGCCGTCAGGTGCAGCCGCACCGGGGCCGGCCGCACTCGCGGGGCCAAGTCCTGGGCGGCTGTGGAAACCCGGGCGGGCCCTGATGGGGTCCTCCCGGTCCGGGACACCGTGGGGCAACGGCGGCGGCCCCGGCGGAGGTCTGCATCGTGACCACCGCCGGGGCCGCCATCTGCCCGTTCACTGTTCGATAGACGGATCAGCCGTCGCGGAACTGGACTCCGAACCCGCCACGGGGGTACTCCCAGCGCAGCGCTCCGGGCGCCGCGACGGCGGCACAGGTGCCGCATTCCAGGCAGGCCGCATGCTCCACTTCGAGGCTTCCGTCCGCGCCCACGGAGTAGACGCCCGCGGGACAGCAGGAGATCAGGCGCTGGACGGTGCCGGTGGACCGGGCGATCTCCTGGTCGACGACGATGTGGCACGACTCGTCGTCCGTGACGAACCGGTTCACGGCGAGCCGCTCGGGCAGGGACGGCAGTTTCACAGCGCCCTCACCGCTCCCCATGCGTCGAGAGCAAGGTTCTTCAAGGTCACCGGAGATCCTTTCAGTGCGTGGCGGGCCACCGTGAGGAGGCTGCGACGGGGCGTCGCGTCCAGCCCGAAGACGCCGTGCATCACGTCGGCCAGGAGCGGGCCGTAGTCCTTGTAGAGCCGAGGGTTCTCCATGAAGGCCGGGGCCTTCGCGTAGGTCTTGAGATCCGCGCCGGCGAACGAGGCGTCCAGGGACGTTTCGTAGCCGGCCAGGCCCGCGGAGGACGTGTCGTCGGCCGCGAGCGCGGCCGTGATCGCGCCCGCTGCACTGATCGCGGACTGCGCCGCCAGATCCATCCCCCGGACGGTGAGTCCGTTGTTGATGGTCATGCCGGCGGCTTCCCCGACGATCAGCAGGCCGTCCCAGGTCACTCGCCCGCGCATGGCGAGCCCGCCCTCGGCCACCAGGTGGCATCCGTACTCGGACAGCTGGCCACCCTCGACGTACCCGGCGATCAACGGGTGGGCGAGGAAGTCGTCGAAGATCTCCGCCGAGGACAGCCCCTTCTCCGTCAGGTCGTCCAGCCGCAGCACCACGCCGAGCGAGATCGATTCGGTGTTGGTGTACAGGAACGCGCCGCCACCGACACCCTTGGTGACAGAGCCGACCAGGGCCAGGGCCGCGCCCCGGTCGCCGGTCAAGCCGAACCGCTCCTCGATGCTTCGCCGCGGGAGGGTGATGTGCCCCTTCACGCCGACCGCCAGGTGGTGCAGCGGGGGAGCCGTGCGCAGACCGGCCCCGCGGGCGAGGAACGAGTTCACCCCGTCGGCCGCCACCACCACGCGAGCCCGCAACTCGTCCTCGCCGGCCCGTACGCCGACGATGCGCGGATCGGCCGCGGAGCCCTCGCGGAGCAGTTCGTCGACGCGGATGCCGGGCATGACCATGACACCGGCCTGCTCGCACTGTTCGCCGAGCCACGCGTCGAGGCGACCGCGCAGCACGGTCACGGCTGTGCCGGTGTTGCTCAGCCGGGAGTCGGTGTAGTCGACTCCGACCCAGGACTCGTCGTTCACGAAGACGAGCTGGTTGCGGTCGATCCGGCGCTCGACCGGTGCGGTGGTGAGGAAGTCGGGGAAGACCTGCTCCATCACCTTGGCGTAGAAGACGCCGCCGGACAGGTTCTTCGAGCCCACCTGTTCGCCGCGTTCGAGGAGCGCGACCGAGTGGCCACTCTGGGCGAGCAGATAGGCGGTGACGCATCCGGCGATACCGCCACCGACCACGATGACGTCGAAGTCCGGCTCTACTGGGGTGGTTCCCATCACGCGTTTCCTGCGAGTTCGGCGACGAGTGCCGGCAGGACCTTGTAGAGGTCGCCGACGACCTGGTAATCCGCGTCGTCCATGACCGGGGCGGACGGATCGGAGTTGATCGCGACGATCGTTCCCGAGGCCCGGACCCCAGCCATGTGCTGCAGCTGTCCCGACACTCCGACGGCCAGGTACAGGTCGGGCTGGATGTGCGCGCCGGAGATGCCGATGTAGCGGTTCTTCGGCAGCCACTCCAGCCCCTCGGCGAGTGGCCTGGTGCAGCCCAGCTCAGCGTCGAGGGCAGTGGCGAGATCCTGTGCCAGGGCGAGGTCGGCCTGCGCCTTGACGCCACGACCGACACCGAGCACCCGGCGCGCCGCGGGCAGGTCGACCGCCCCGCCTCCGGTGGACCGCGCAGAGACCAGGGTGATGCTCTGGGGGGTGGCCTCGACCGCTGTGATCGGTGCCGCACCGGCCTGGGCCGTCACGCCACCGGCGTCGATCATCAGCGCGACGGGGCCGTCGAACACGGTCGTGCGCTGGGCGATTCCGCCGTAGACGCCGTGCTGGACGACCACCGTCCCGGCTTCGGTGGAGACCTCGTCGACACCGACCAGGACCGGCGCGCCGATGGCGCCGGCAGCCGCGCCGAGTAGGACCCGCGACGCCGGGTCGCGCCCCGCGAGCAGGACGCCGGGCGCCGAGGTGACGATGCCGGCCACGGCCGCGGCGTACGCCTCGGCCGGAACCTGTGGCGCTGCCTCGATCCAGCGCACCTCGTCGACGCCGCTGTGCGCGACGCTCTCCGCACGGGCCGTGTCACCCACGACCAGTGCCACGACCGGGCCGTCGAGTGGAGCCGCGATACCGAGTAGCCGGTCCACGCCTCCGGTGGGGGGAACGATCAGGTAAGTGGGCATGTCATTCCCCTTTCCGGAGAGCCAGGACGCCGTCGGCGCGCAGTGACTCGAGCAGTGTGCGCGCGGCCTCGGCGGGGTCGGTGGCGTCGATGCGGACCCGGCGACGTGCGGGAGGGTCCAGCGGCCGGGCGCTGCGGACCGCGCCCTCACCGGCGTGGGCGTCGGCGAGATCGGTCACGGCGATCACCTCGACCGGCTTCTTCCCCGCTGCCAGGACGTCCTTCATGCCGGGGGCCTTCACCGCGGCCGCGTCGGTGGACACAGCCAGTACGGCGGGCAGGCCGGCGGCGAGCTGTTCCTCCTGATCGCCGACGACCCGGGTCAGGGTCACCGTCTCCTGGCTGATGCTGACCTTGTCGGCGTCGGTCAGCGTCGGCCAACCGAGGATGCCGCCCAGCATCGCGGGGACGAGTTTCGCTCCGGCGTCGATCGACGAGTCGCCGGTGAGGATCAGGTCCACCCCGCCGATCCTGCGTACGGCCTCGGCGAGGACGGACGCCGTGCGGGTGGCGCCGGCTGACGTCAGTCCCGCACCGGTGACGACCACCACTCGATCGAGGCCTCGCGCCAATGCGGTCTTGGTCGCCATCGACGCCGCCGCAGCGGGATCGCCGACCGACAGGCCGATGAGCTCGGCTCCGTTGCTGTCGGCCAGCTGCCGTCCGACCGCGATGGCCACCGCGTCGTAGTCGCTGACCACCGGCTTCGCCCGGCTCATGTCCACGACCCCGTCGGGGCCGACGTTCGCTTCCTGCGGATCTCCGGCCCACTTGTAGGCCACTGCAATCCTCAACTGACTACTCCTGCTCGTTCCGTTTGGTGCCTCAGGCGCGGCGCGTGCTCTTCAGCAGGCTCTTCGCGATCAGGATGCGCTGTACCTCGTTGGTACCCTCGTAGATTTCTGTGATCTTGGCGTCGCGGTAGAACCGTTCCACCGGGTACGCCTCGGTGTATCCGTTGCCGCCATGCACCTGGATCGCCTTGCCGGCGACCCGGGAGGCCATCTCCGCGCAGAAGAGCTTCGCCATCGCCCCGGCGGTGGCGTGGGGGAGACCCTGGCTCTCCAGCCAGGCCGCTTGGTAGACCAGCAACCGGCCGGCCTCGATCTCGGTGGCCATGTCGGCCAGCATCCACTGGATCGCCTGCATGGAGCTGATGGGGCGACCGAACTGCACCCGCTGCTGCGCGTAGTCGGTCGCGGCGGCCAGTGCGCCCTCGGCGATGCCGAGCGCCTGCGCCGCGATCCCGGTGCGACCGCCGTCGAGGGTGCGCATCGCGATCTCGAAGCCCTGGCCCTCCTTGCCGAGCAGTGCCGACTTCGGCAGGCGGACGTCGGAGAACATCAGGGGCGGCGTGCTGGAGGCGCGGATGCCGAGCTTGCGCTCCCCTTCCCCGATGTCGAAGCCGGGCAGGTCGCGGTCGACGATGAAGGCGCTGATCCCCTTGTGGGCGGGCCCCTCGTTGGAGGTACGCGCGAAGACCACGAAGACCTTGGCGTAGCCGGCGCCGGTGATGAACACCTTCTGCCCGTTGAGCAGGTAGCCGTCCTCGGTGGGGACGGCCGTGCTCGACTGCGCTGCCGCGTCGGTTCCGGCCCCGGGCTCGGTGAGCCCGAACGCTCCCATCGTCTCGCCGGTCGCCATCCCGGGCAGGTAGGCCTGCTTCTGCTCCTCGGTGCCGTAGTGGAGGATGGGCCAGATCGCCAGGCTGTTGTGAGCCTCGACCATCACCGCTGTCGTGGCGCACGCCTTCGCGATCTCCTCCACAGCGATCACGTAGCTGAGGGCGTCGAGGCCCGCACCCGAGTACTCGGTGGGCACGAACATGCCCAGCAAGCCGAGTTCAGCCAGCTTCGGGATGGTCTCGAGCGGCGGCCTGTGGTCGCGGTCGATCTCAGCGGCCAGGGGGGCGATCTCCGACTGGACGAATTCCTTCACCGAGTCCCGGATGAGCTGTTGCTCTTCGGTCAGCTCGAAACGCACGAGTTCTCCTCTGCGGACAGTGGGCTTGCAAAACGCCGCTGGAACTCCGCGGCGAGGTCTTCCCGGAAAGTGGGGTGGGCGATCGCGATTAGCCGGCGCGCCCGCTCCTTGAGGGTCTGGCCCCAGAGCTGGGCGATACCGAACTCGGTGACGACGTAGTCGGTGTCACAGCGCATCGTGCTCACCGCTGCCCCCGGTTCGATGAAAGGCACGATCTTCGAGGCCTTGCCGCCGCGCGCGGTCGACGGGATCGCCATGATCACCCGGCCGCCCCGGCTCAGCGTGGCACCCCGGACGAAGTCGGCCTGGCCGCCGATCCCGCTGATCTGCCGCGGGCCGACCGAACCGGCGACGACCTGTCCGGACAGGTCGACCTGGATGCAGGAGTTGATCGCGACCATGTTGTCGTTCTGGGCGATCACTCGGGGGTCGTTGACGTAGTCGACGGGTGCCGCCTGGATCAGCGGGTTGTCGTCGACGAAGTCGTAGAGGCGCTGTGAACCCATCAGGAAGGTGACCACACAGCGGCCGACGTTGATCGACTTGCGGGCGTTCGTCACCACGCCGGCCTCGATCAGGTCGACGATGCCGTCGGAGAGCATCTCGGAGTGGATGCCGAGGTCCTTCTTGCCTCCGAGCTGGGCCAGGACCGCGTCCGGGATCGCGCCGATGCCGAGCTGGAGGGTGTCGCCGTCATGCACCAGCTCGGCACAGTTGCGCCCGATGGCGGCCTCGACCGGACCGATCGGCGGCCGGGGCAGCTCGATCAGCTTCACATCGGTCTCCACCACGACGTCGAGGCGGCTGACGTGCAGGAAGCTGTCGCCGTGCGTACGCGGCATGTTGGGGTTGACCTGCGCGATGACCAGCCGGGCGGCCTCGGCGGCGGGTTTGGTGTAGTCGACCGAGACTCCCAGGCTGCAGTAGCCGTGTTCGTCCGGCGGGCTGACCTGGACCATGGCCACGTCGACAGGCAGCGAGGTCCGCAGCAGTCGCGGGGTCTGGTGGAAGAACACCGGCGTGAAGTCAGCCCGGCCCTCTTCGATCGCCGTGCGCGTGGGGCCGCCGGCGAACAGGGCGTTGTGGCGGAAGTTCGCGGCGTACCGCGGCTCGCAGTAGGCGGTCGGACCCATCGGGAGCAGGTGCACGATCTCCACGTCGCGATAGGCCGCGGCGTTGGCGACCATCGCCTCGACGAGCACCTCGGGGGATCCGGCCGCGTGACCGAGCACGACACGGTCGCCCGGCTTGATCCGGGTGACAGCCTCGGCGGCGGTGGTCAGCCTCGCCCGGTACAGGCTTTGCCAATCCATTGGTGTTTCTCTCCTGCTCAGCTCTGAACGGATGCGGGCCGCCGGTCGGCGGACCAGGGGGCGGACCGGGTGGCGTTACGATCAGCGGCTCCGCGCATCAACCGCAGCGCCTGGAAGATGAGGTCGTCGCTGACGCTCTGGACCAGCCGGACCTCGGTGACACCCTCGACCGCTCCGACCACTTCTTCACTGACCAGGTATTTCATTGAGTAGTCGGTTCCCGGGCACCCCGCACAGGCGCCCAGCAACCGGATGTGGAGCACACCGTCCTCGGTGAGGCGGTCGACTTCCACGTAGCCCCCGTGGGCGTGGATCGTCGGTCGGACCCGGGCATCGAGGACCTGCTCGACCTCATCGAGAAGGTGGCTGTTCATCATGGGCTCCCCGGCGCTCAGTAATCGATGCCGACGACGGACTTGGCCAGGTTCTTCTTGGCTCCGAGGTCGGCCTGCCGGCCGATCATGATCCGCTGGGCCTGGGGGGAACCGGCGCCGTGCAGCGACTCGGTCAGGTACGCAACCCCACCGGTGCCGAGGCTCATGTTCTCGATGAAGCGCAGCACCTTGAACCGGTCCTCGGTCGGCACTCCGGCAACGCCCTGGAAGTACTTCTTGACGATCGGTCCGAGCTCGGGGTGGTTCAGGTCGGTCTCCGACGGAGCCGTGACCATCAGGCCGCCGGCGATGTCGGAGGCGAGGCGCACGATCTCGTACGGGAACCGGGTCACGTTCTGCTTGCACACGTTGGCGAGCATGAGGTCGACCAGGTAGTTGCCGCTCGCGGTCGCCTTGCCCTCGAACGAGCACGCGAGCCCACAGGCCCACAGAGTCTCGTTCAGGTGGACCATCTCGATCAGCTTGTCCTTCACGTGGGATGCCCGGGCCACGCCGCTGTAGTCGGCGGCGAGCGCTGCGGCACCGATGAGGACGTCGGCGACACCGGTCTTGCAGCCGCCGTAGCTCTGGCGGTGATAGCCGGCGAAACGCTCGACCAGATCGCCGGAGAACTCGACCTCGCCGTCCATGAAGATCCGGTCGTTGGGCACGAACACGTCGTCGAAGACGATCAAGGCTTCCATGCCGCCGAACCGGGGGTTGCCGGTGTCGAGCGTGCCGTCCTCCAGCTTACGGGTGTCGCAGGACTGGCGTCCCACGATCATGAAGACGCCTTCGGCGTCCATCGGGACAGCGAAGGCGACGGCGTAGTCCCGGTCCGCCTCGGTCATCGTCTGGGTCGGCATCACGATCATCTCGTGGGAGTTGCTCGCGCCGGTCTGGTGTGCCTTCGCCCCACGGACGACGATGCCGTCCGCGCGCCGCTCCACGACGTGGACGAACATGTCCGGGTCGGCCTGCTTGTGGGGAGGAAGTCCGCGGTCGCCCTTGGGGTCGGTCATGGCACCGTCGGCGACCAGATCGTTCTCCTGCAGGTAGCGCAGGTAGGTCAGGAAGCGCTCGTGGTACGGGGTGCCCTTGGCCTTGTCGATGTCGAAGGTCGTGCTGAACACCGCGTTGAGGGCGTCCATGCCGACGCACCGCTGGAAGCAGGAGGCGGTCATCTGCCCGAGGACCCGCTGCATCCGGATCTTGTTGGTGAGGTCTTCGGTGCTCTGGTGGATGTGAGTGAACCGGTTGACCCGTTCGCCGGTGAAGGGAGACTTGGTGGTGGCGAGATCCCTGTACTCCGGGTTCTGGGCGAGATCGTAGGTCGCCTTCAGAGAGTTGAGCGAAGGACGGAGGATGGGATGGTCCACCGGATTCTCGATGCGCTCACCGAACATGTAGATCTTCAGGTTGAGGCTGCGGATGCTCTCGACGTACTCTTCGCCGGTTTTGAGTGGCATTAGGTTGGCTCCTTTGCGATGGATCGTGTTCGCGGGGTGCCGCCCGGGAACCCGCCTCTGCGGAACACCCGCCTCCCGGGCTGTTCCGGGCGGGCAGGGGAACCGCCGCGCGCGATCAAAGGTCGTTCTCGTGACAGGACGACGTGGCTGCAGGGACTACCTGTGCCGGTCTTAACGTTCGGCCAGCGCCGGCGAAGTCGTAGAAGACCACGGAAAGTCGATCGGAGAAGCTGCCGCCGGTCGAACCGGAGCGCTTCAGATGCTCGGCGTCGTGGCCGAGGGCGACCTCAATGATGATCTTGCTGGCGGGAGCACGTGATCCTGCACGGCTGCCATCGCGCACTTCCTTGCTGCATCTGTTTACCGGTCGACACCGGTGACCGACCCACTCGGATCAGCTCTCTTGATCATGCTGCGCCCCGATGGGAATCAACAGGTCGATGTCGGCCACACTTCAGATCAGAAGATGTCTGCGATCAACACATAGTGGAGGTGCCTCGTGGCCCGCGGCGTCGAGAACCCGGAGACGATCCGGCTGGCATCGCCTTCTCCCGGGGCCATCCTCAAGGTGATCCAGGACTGCGGCGCAGATCTGGTGAGCATCCGGGACCGGCGCGTCGTCCTGCAGGGCGTCGTACGGCGGGCCCGCTTGCTGCTCGGCTCCGACATGGCGTACATCAGCCTGAACGACCTCGCCCGCGGCGAGACCTTCATCCACACCACCGACGGCGTCCGCACCGAGGCGTACCGCGCGATCCGGATGCCCCTGGGCACGGGTGTCCTCGGCAAGATCGCGGCAGGGAAGTCGGCGGCCCACACCATCGACTACCTCACCGATTCCGACCTGGCCCACTTCCCCGAGATCGATGGAATCGTCGCCGGAGAGGGGGTGAGAACGGTGACCGGCGTCCCCATCCAGACCCGCGGGCGCATCGTGGGGGCGCTGCTGGTGGCGCATCGGGCCCGGGCCGTGCTGCCGGAGCGGGGACGTTTCGCCCTGGAACAGCTGGCGGTTCAGGCGGCGATCGTGATCGACCAGGTGGCGCGTTCGAACGAGGTGGAACAGTTGCGGGACGAGATCGGTGCGCGAGACGCCTCGACCGCGAGCCGCCTCCGCGAGTTGGAACGCATGCTCGACCTCGACGACAGTTTGATGGGCGGGCTGGTCAGCGCGACGGACCCCGGCGGCGTCCTGGAGGTCCTCGCCGGCATCCTGGATCGGCCGGTCAGCCTCTACAACCCGGCCGGCGACCTGCTGATGGGCGAGCCCGTGCTGCCCGACAGGTCGACCGTCGAGGAGAACCAGCAGGTGAACGGGGCCGTCAACGCGTCGTCGACGGCCGCGGAGCCGGCCACGCTGCGACTGCGGGACGAACAGTTCACGGTCATGGGCATCGCCGCGGGCAACAGGCACCTCGGAACGCTCGCGATGCCCGGCGCAGGCGGCGCGGAATCCGGACTGCTGCGGCGTGCCGCCAGTTTCGTCGGTGCGGCGATGCTGGTGGAGAGCACACTCGCCGACGCCGACCAGCGCGCCGATTCGCGGCTCATCGAGGACCTGCTGATGTCGGATCCCGATCGGCGCCCGGTCGGCCTGATGCAGCGGCTGGCCGAGCACGGCATCGGCCAGCGCACAGTGGTCACCTCCCTGTGCATCCTCACCGCTGACGGCGGCGTGTCCTGGGACCCCGGGCTGGTGAGGAATGCCCTGCGCGACAGGCGAGCGATCGTCTCGCCTCACGCGGGACATGTCTGTGCCCTGATCGCGAGCAGCGACGGGTGGGCGCTGGGTGAAACCGTGCGGGAGGTGCTGGTGCGGTCGGATGTCCGCGCCGCCATCGGGATCGCACGATCGGAGGGGGTGGTCCCCGGCTGCCTGAGGCCGGTCCACCAGGAGTCCGTCGACGTGGCCCGGGCGGCGCTGGCCCTCGGCTCGGCGCAGGTGGTGCAGGTGCACGACGTGACCTCCCTCGGCGTCGCCGGCCTGCTGCTGAGCGGCGCCGACCCCGCGGTTGCCGACCACGTGATCGGGCGTTTCGTCGGTCCCCTTCTCGATTACGATCAGCGGCGTGGCACCCTTCTGACCGAGACCGCCTGGCACTACCTGGAACACCAGGGGCGACTCGCCTCCGCCGCGGAGGCGCTGCACGTTCATCCGAACACGCTCAAGCAGCGTGTGGCCCGGATCGACAAGCTGTTGGGCAGCGGGTGGCGGCGGACGGCATCGATGGTGGACACCCAGTTCGCGTTACGACTGTGGCGGTTGCGCCAACGGGCGCACTCGACGTCCGGCTGACACGGCGGGCTTCGGGCCGGGCAGTCCGAGACGCTTCAGCCCGTCGAACCACGGCAGCACCTCGCGTGCGCTGCTGCAACGTGATGGCGGGCCGGGTGGCAGGAGGGGGCCGTGACCAACGACCCGTCCTACTCCGGGTTTCGCAGACGATGATTATGGCGCCGCCACCAATGACGATCGTGCGAGCCGACGAGCAAGCGCGAAAGCGAGGACAGCAATGAGGATCAGAGGAGCCGTACTCGAGGAGATCGGCCGGCCGGCACCGTATGCCACCAGCCGCCCGATCACCATCTCGGAGATGGAACTCGATCCGCCGGGGCCCACCGAGGTGCTGGTCCGTATCGAGTCGGCAGGCATCTGCCATTCCGACCTGTCGGTGGTGAACGGTGCCCGGCCCCGGCCGGCTCCCATGCTTCTGGGGCACGAGTCGGCGGGCATCGTGGAGCAGGTCGGCTCCCAGACCCACCTCGAGGTGGGACAGCGGGTCGTCATGGCCTTCCTCCCGCGTTGCGGCAAGTGTTCCGGATGCCTGACCAACGGCCGGCTGCCCTGTGTCCCCGGCAGCGCCGCCAACGCCACCGGGACGTTGCTGTCCGGTGGCATCCGGATCCACCGGGAAGGTGGATTCGTCCTGCATCACCTCGGCGTCTCCGGTTTCGCGACCCACGCCGTCGTCGACGAACGTTCGGTCGTGCCGGTGTCCGAGAAGGTGCCCCCGCACATCGCCGCCGTCCTGGGCTGCGCGGTTCTCACCGGCGGCGGAGCGGTGATGAACGCCGGGAAGCCCGACCAGGGCGAGGACGTCGCCGTGGTCGGCCTGGGTGGGGTGGGCATGGCGGCAGTGATCACCGCCGTCGCGCTCGGCCGTGGCCGGGTGATCGGGGTCGACGCCCTGCCGGACAAGCTTGAGAAGGCCAGGGAACTCGGCGTGCAGGCCACCTACACTCCGGAAGAGGCCATCGCCGCCGGGATCAGGGTGCCGGTGGTCATCGAGGCCGCCGGTCACCCCCGCGCGCTGGAGACGGCGTTCGCGATCACCGCTCCGGGCGGGCGCACCGTGACCGTCGGGCTGCCGCACCCGGAGGCGAAGTCCGCCATCTCGGCCGCGGTGATGACCGCCGAAGCCAGAACGATCATCGGGAGCTACCTGGGCTCCGCCATTCCCGCCCGGGACATCCCGGTCTACGCCCAGATGTGGCTGGACGGCAAGCTTCCGGTGGAGGCCCTGATCTCCAGTCACATCACGCTCGACCAGATCAACGAGGGGATGGACGCTCTGGCGCAGGGCCACGCTCTGCGGCAGATCATCGATCTGTCTTGAACGTCACACCGGTGAACTGTGTGACAGGCCGCCATACCTGACGATTAGTATCCGCAGCCGTGTTTTGTCTATTGCGTCACTGGCCGCGGAGCGATGTGTTCCTGCTCCGCGGTCGGTGAACAATGAATCCAGGGCCATCGGCCCGGACTCGTCCTGACGATCGACAGTAATCCACACGTTCTCGTGAGGCGTATGATTTCGTGCGTGCCCGGTGAATCAAACGGGCGCTCGAGACGCTGAGGTCCGGGCCCCGACTCGAGCAGGAAACGTGGTGGGAATCCACACGGTGCAACCACTGTGATGCGCCCCGTGAGGTGCTGATCCGGCACGCCTGCCGACTTCAACATCCTCGAGCAAGGAACCTGGTCATGAGTCACTTCTCGGTGACCCCGACCGCGGACGTTCCTTGCCTGATCTCGCGAAGGAACAAACATGTCCGTGCTGTCATTGGCGCCAACTTCTGACTCCGAAGCCACCGGCCAGGTGTCGATGAGCCAGATGTTCGAAAAGGCCCGCGCGGCCCAGAAAGAGTTCGAGGAGACAGCGGACCAGGCGTTGGTGGATGCCGCCGTTCGAGCACTCGGTCAAGTCGTTTACAACCGCGCCGAGGAATTGGCGCAGATGGCCGTGGACGAATCCGGGATGGGCGTCTACACGGACAAGGTCGCCAAGTGCAAGGGCAAGTCGAAGACGATCTGGAACAGCCTGAAGGGCAAGAAGTCGGTCGGCATCATCGAGGTGGATGAGGCTGCCGGCATCATCAAGGTCGCCAAGCCGAAGGGTGTCGTCGGTGCCGTCACCCCGGTGACGAACCCTGTCGTCACGCCCCTGTGCAACTCCATGTTCGCGCTGAAGGGCAAGAACGCGATCATCATCACGCCGCACCCGCGCGCGGCGAAGGTCAACAAGTACGTGATCGACCTCTTCCGGGCGGAGCTCAAGAAGCTCGGCCTGCCCGAGGACCTCATCCAGACCGTGGAACGCCCGTCTCTGGACATCACCAAGCAGGTCATGCAGAACGCTGACGTCGTGGTCGCGACCGGCGGGGCCGCCATGGTCAAGGCGGCCTACGCCAGTGGCAAGCCCGCGTTCGGTGTCGGCCCGGGGAACGTCCCGGTGATCGTCGACCGCGGGATCGACTACGACCGGGCCGCGGCGGACATCATCGCCGGTCGCATGTTCGACAACGGCATCATCTGCTCGGGCGAGCAGAGCCTGATCGCGCCGAAGGACGATTTCGACCAGATCATCAGGGCCTTCGAGAAGAACGGCGCCTTCTACATCGAGGACCCGGAGCAGGTCCAGAAGTTCGCGGACACGATCTTCCCGGACGGCGGAGCGATCAGCAGGGACGTCGTCGGCCAGAGCGTTCAGCAGATCGCCGCGATGGCGGGCGTGGAGGTTCCGCAGGACACGAAGATCATCCTGCTCAAGGCGCGGGGTGTCGGCAGGGAGGACGTTCTCTGCAAAGAGAAGATGTGCCCCGTCATGGTCGCCATTCCCTACGACACGTTCGACGAAGCGATGTCGATCGCCCGCAGCAACCTCTTCTACGAGGGGAAGGGGCACACCGCCGCGATCCACTCCGCGAACGACGAGAACATCCGCCGGGTGGGCGAGGTGCTGCCGGTGAGCCGCGTGGTCGTCAACCAGCCGTCGTCGACGGGCGCCGGCGGAAACCTCATGAACGGTTTCTCGCCCACGACGACGCTCGGCTGTGGCTCCTGGGGCAACAACAGCATCTCGGAGAACCTCAACTTCACGCACCTGATCAACGTGTCCCAGATCGGGTTGCGCAATGAGGGCCCGATCCCGACCGACGAGGCGATCTGGGCGGAATGATCCCCAGGGCTGATCCCGGCCGGTAGGCCTGCCCACCCCTCCCTGGGGTGCGGAAGGTACCGTCCTGACCCGGATGAAGCCTCTCACCTTTGGTGACGAAGGGGCCTGTGCGGACGTCGAGTCCGCACAGGCCCCTTCGTGTGCTTCCCGCCGTCCCGGCAGCCTGTCGCCGATCAGGGGCAGGCCAGGTCCGGGCGAACGCGACGGCCGCCGAGCCGCACACCCTCACCGAAGGAAACCGATCATGCTGACCGGCCTCAGCGCCTTCCCCCTCACCCCCTTCGCCGCAGACGGAACGGTCGACGAGAAAGCCTTCACCGCGCTGGTGGATCGCCTCGTCGCGGCCGGGGCCGACTCGATCGCACCGCTCGGATCGACCGGCTCGTACGCCTACCTGCGCCCGGAGGAACGCGCCCGGTTGACACGCCTCGCCGTGGCACACGCCGCCGGTGTCCCGGTCATGGTCAGCATCGGCGCGACCCGTACCCGTGACGTCCTCGCCCTGGCCGAGGACGCGCAGAAGGCCGGTGTGTCGGCCGTGCTGCTCGCGCCGGTGTCGTACCAGGCGCTGACCGCCGATGACGTCTTCGGCCTGTACGAGGACGTGACCCGGGAGCTGTCCGTGCCACTGGCCGTGTACGACAACCCGGGAACCACCCACTTCACCTTCACCGACCAGCTCTACCAGGCCGTCGCCGCACTGCCGAACGTGGCCTCGATCAAGATCCCCGGTGTGCCTGCCGACCCGGCCGCGGCGAGGGCCCACGTCGCCCGGCTGCGCGATCTGCTTCCCGCGCACGTCACCCTCGGGGTCTCCGGCGACGCGTACGGCGCCGGAGGACTGGTCGCCGGCTGCGACGCCTGGTACTCGGTCGTCGGCGGCACCCTCCCGCAGCCGGCGCTGACGATCACCCGCGCCGCGCAGGCCGGCGACAGCGCCACGGCGACGGCCGAGTCGGCACGGCTCCAGCCGTTGTGGAACCTGTTCGCCGAGCACGGCGGCAGCCTGCGGGTGGTCGCGGCCGTCGCCGAGTACCTGGGCCTGGTCACCGCGCCGGCCCTGCCCCGGCCGATCCGCGGCCTGTCCGCAGCCGCCCGGGCCGAGGTCGTGGAGGTCATCGAACGGCTCGGCCTGACCGGATGAACTCGGGCTGGACGTACGCCAATACCGGGGCCCGGCTGTCGGAGATCGTCGGCCTGCTGCTGGCCGACGTTGACCTCAGCCTCCGAAGCGGTCCGTCTGCGCGGTAAAAGCGGCAAGGACCTGGCCGGTCGATTACCGCGGGGTCACGGCCGGGCTGCGGCGGAAGGCCCGCACCGTGGCCACCAGGCCGCCGATGACGGCAACGGCGAGCGCGGCGATCTGCACCACGGAACCGAGGAACACGAGGAACTCGCCGGGCTCGGCGAGATGCTCGGCGGTGTCCGGTGCCGCGAACGCGCCGAACGTGATGAACGCGGCGACGAGCAGGCCGAGGATGACGATGTAACGGCTCGACACGAAGAGCACGATGAGACCGGCAGCCGCGGTGATCACCGCACCCGGCGGGACGGTGGGGTAGTCGGCGCCCCCAGCGATCTGCATGAGGATGGAGACCGCGCACAGCAAGAGGCCTTCGGGGCTCAGCACGTTCGGAATGCTGAGCCCCGGAGGCTTCCTCACCGGTCCGCCTAGCGTGCCGGAACGGCCAGGATCGACTGCACCGTGGCGGTCACGACACCGGGCGCCTCCGCCGGATCGAGACGGCCCAGACGGATTTCCTCCGCGGCGCCGTGCAGGATGTACTGCACCGCGTTGACCAACCACGTCACCGGCAGATCGGTCCGGAACACGCCGTCACTCAACACCATCGTAAACAGCCTTGGCGGATCCTCGGCTACGCCGGCATCCCGGTTGCCCATAGGGAGCCGGGATGGCCGAGCGCTGCCACGGCTAGGGAGAAGAAGGCGCCGGCGAGCAACACGGCGCCCGTGGCTGTGCCCACGACGGCGCTCGGGGTGATCGAACGGGACCGGGCCACCGGGACGGAGACCACGGTGGCGAAGGTGACCAGCGCGGCAACCACGTGGACGGCCGGGTACGCGATCAGTGACGCGACCGGGAACAGGTGGACGCCGACCACGAACGCGATCCAGACCGGGATCAGCTCTCGGTGGCGCCGTACCGTGAGCGCCACGGCTCCGAGCGCGGCGGCTGCGACCTCCACGCCCACGATGATGCCGAATGCGCGGCTGGTGGGGGCATCGAACACGCTCCCGTCATGCCAGTACCGCCATGCCAGCAGCCCGCCCGCGATCAACACCAGGTAGGACACGACCGTGCCGGCGATGAGCGGCTTGCGCCAGGCAGGCGGTGGAGCCTCCTGAGCCCAGCCGAACCAGGCTGCGGCGAAGAAGCCGAACACCGCCGTGGTCACCGCGGCGTCGCGAAGGTGCTCGGCGAGCATGTCGTCTCCCCGGGAGCTCAGCGGATGTCACCCAGGACAGTAGTAGGGCCATGAAACTGGGCACAGCGGCCGTCGTGCTGTGCGACTCACCCCGCAGCGCCGCCGGATGCTGCTCATCCGTTCACCGGTCATCCGTTCACCGGTCATCCGTTCACCGGACGACGAGGACCGGGCACGGTGCGTGCTGAACGCATTGCTGGCTGACCGAACCGAGCATGATGCCCGCGAACGTGCCGTGCCCGCGACTGCCCACCACCAGCAGATCCGCTCCGGTGGCCGCACGCACCAGCGCCTCGACCGGGTGACCTTCGACGACTTGGGCGAGCACCTTGCCGGGATGCGACGTCTGAGCGGCGACCTCGGCGATGGTGTCGTCGAGAACCCTGACCATCGTGATGGCGTACGTGTCACCTTCGAACGCCGCGGAAGTCCAGCCGAAGGCCGTTCCGTGTTTGGCGGGATCCTGCCAGCTGGTGATCGCTTCGACGGTCGCGCCTGTCAGCCGTGCCTGATTCATGGCCCACTTCAGTGCGTTCTTCGAACCCGGCGAACCGTCGACTCCGACGACGATGCGGTGGGTGTTCTCGACAGCGTGGTCTGCCATGTCCATTCCCTTCAGCGGTGTAGTGCGCGGGCGAGGTGGTGTACGCCTTGCGGGGTTACCGAAGGCGTATACGGGTTCCTCCGGATCTCCATGGCCCATGTTCCGTCGCGCGTTCAGCACGTCGGCGGAAACGAGCGGAGAGCGGCGCCACCTGCTCAGGGCGGCCGGCCGTGCTCCGGCCGCGGCCTCCGCGGCCGCTCGGTAGAGTCTCCAGCTCAGCGACGGTGGGTCTCGGCGGCCACTGGGGTCTTGGGCGGCACTTCGACCGTACGCTCTCTTTGCCGCGCCTGCCGAATCTGGGCGCGGCTCCACTGCCGGGTGTCGTGAACAGGGGTAGTGTCGAGGTGTCGCCCGAGACCCCGGTGGCCAGGTAGTTGGCTGCTGTGCGTGTTCGGCGTTTCTCGCCTCCGCAGCGATCGGCTGCGTTCCTCACGCAGATTGTTCTCGGGCACGAGTATCCGGCTACGGCCGAAGTCAGGATCCCCACCATGTGGTACCTGTGGATCGCCCTCATCGTCCTGTTCGCCATGGCGTTTCTCGCTGTGAAGGTCGTCAAGCAGTACGAGCAGGGCGTGCTGTTCCGGCTCGGCAAGGTCATCGCCGTCCGGAAAGCCGGCCTCACCGTGATCATCCCGTTCGTGGACGTGCTGAACCGGGTGAGCCTGCGGATCGTCACCATGCCGATCCAGTCGCAGGGCATCATCACCCGCGACAACGTCAGCGTCGACGTCTCCGCGGTCGCCTACTACCGGATCGTCGACGCCGAGAAGTCAGTCGTGGCGATCGAGCATGTCGGAACGGCGATCAACCAGATCGCCCAGACCACCCTGCGCAAGGTCGTCGGCCAGCACACCCTCGACGAGACCCTGTCCGAGACCGACCGGATCAACGTCGACATCAAGACGATCCTGGACATCGCCACCGAGGACTGGGGCGTCCAGGTCACCCTGGTCGAGCTGAAGGACATTCAGCTCCCGGAGAGCATGAAACGGGCGATGGCGCGGCAGGCCGAGGCCGAGCGGGAGAAGCGCGCGAAGATCATCGCCGCTGAGGGTGAGGCGCTGGCCGCCGACGCACTGGGCACCGCCGCCGACATCATGATGGCCCACCCGCTCGCCCTGCAGTTGCGCAACCTGCAAACCCTCGTCGAGCTGGGTGTCGACAAGAACAGCACCGTCGTGTTCCCGGCCCCGCTGATGAGCACCATCGGTGAGCTCGGCTCGTTCCTCGCCCGGGAGAGTGCCGCGGCAGCCACGCCGCCCGGTATGCCGCTGATCAACGGCGTACCGATGACGCCGACCTCCTGACGGCGGCATCTCCCACGTGGCGTCCGTGATCGGTGACGGCGAGGCGAGAAACCAGCTTTTCCCGAGTAGAGGAGTCCTGTGGGCCGCCGGGCGAGGGGGCCCGGCGGCCCACAGGAGTCCGTGCGGTCAGGCGGCATCCATGACCTGGACGTCGTGCAGCTCACCGGCCATCATGTGCAACCGCTGGACCGGCACCTGGACGCGCAGGATCGGGAACTCGTCCAGTTCCTCCCGCGTGGCGTGTTCCAGGATCGCGCGGTGCAGTGCTGCGAACCCGTTCTCGAAATCAAGGTGGCGGGTGCCGAGGTCGTGCAGTGCCGTGAGGGCCCGTTCGATGGCGGCTCCCTCCAGCAGGCGAGCCACACCGACCATGTTCCCGGTGGCGGTGCCGTTGCGGGTGGCGGGATGGACTACCACCCGTGCGCCGCGCTCGTGCAGGTGAACCAGCTCGGCAAGCTCCGCGAACTGCCGCTCTCTTTGCGTTCCCTGAGAGCGTTCGACGCCGGCGCACAGCCGGCGGATCTCGTTGTGCTGCTCCAACAGGAGGTCGATGACGTCGGAGTAGCCCATCAGAACCACCTGGCCGCATCACACGGATGGGTGGTGGTGTGCGAGGCGATGTGGATCGAGAACCTCATGACCGAACCCCGGATCTTGAATCAGAACGATGAAACGCCGAGGTCCGGAGCGTTGTGGTTGACATCTCCACGGTACTCCGCCTCCCGCACCGAATGCCGCGGCGCCGTGTCGGCCTCCCGCCCGGCCGCTGAGAGAGCGAAGCGTCAGTCAAGCTCCGGTGGGGTGGTCTGGTCGTTGACGATGGCCTGTGCGACCTCGGTCAGCTTGCGGTTGTGATTCCGGGCGTAGTTCCGGATCCGGGTGAATGCCCGGTCGACGGTGATTGCTTGGGCGTAGGCGACGGCGCCTTTGGCCTGTTCGATGATGATCCGGCTGTTGAGCGCGCCCTGAAGTTGTTCGGTCAGTGCTTCGCCGCGACGAAGAGCACGTTCTTGCAGCAGTGCGATGGCAGCCACATCCGCGAGGGACTGCACAATCGGTACGTCCGCGCCGCTGAAGTCGCCGCCTTTGGTGTCGCCGAACACGTTCAACGCCCCGATGACCTGGCTGCGCAGCCGCAGGGGAAAGGCGTGCACGGACTGGAACCCGGAGTCGGTCGCGCGCGGCGCGAACCGGGGCCACCGGGCGGTGGCGGTGCTCAGGTCGACGTTGATGACCGCCTGCCCGGTGCGGTAGGCCTCGAGGCACGGGCCTTCCCTGGTCTGCAGTTGGAACAGTTCCAGCAGCTTGACGTTCTCGTTCGACCCGGCCATGAACTCGAGGTTGCCGCGGCCGTCGGCGAGCATCAGCCCGACGGCGGCCGCGCCGACCAGGTCCGCGGTCCGGTCGGTGAGCATGTGCAGGAAGTCGATCAGGTCGAACTCTTCGACAAGGGTGTCGGCGACCTCGACAAAGATCGACGCTAGTGCGTTGTCCATGAACGTTTGCCGGGTCTGAGGTTCAGGCGGCCTTGAGTCGGGGTCGGCCCCAGCGTTGTTGTCGTTGGCTGCGGACG